>JALWUB010000122.1 GCA_026993275.1 Robiginitomaculum sp.
CAACTTGCCCTGACGCCGCTTGGGGGCGCCGCGGGTGCGCGACACCGGCTTTTGCTCGGCACGCTTTTTCTTGATCCGGCCGCCAAACTTTTCCGCCTCGGCCTTCTTGACGGGGATTTCGGGCGCCGGCGCACGCTCGCCGCGCGCCTGCGCTGCAGCGGCCTGCGCCGCGGCCTCGGCCGCGGTGCGCTCGGCAGCCTCGCGGGCAAGGCGGGCCTCTTCCTCGCGCCGCGCCTTTTCGGCCTCCAGCCTTTGTTTTTCTTCCTGCTCGCGCCGGGCCCGCTCCTCGGCCTCTATCCGGGCGCGCTCCTCACGGCTGGCGGCTTCGGCCTTGGCCTTTTCCACCGCTGCCTGACGCGCCAGATATTCCGCTTCGGACAGGCCCAGCGCCCGCGCCCGGGCCGCGATGTCGGACTTGACCTCCTGCGCCGGGGCTTCCGGTGCCTGCTCCTGCGTTTCAGGCGCAGCCTTGCCGATCACGCGCTTGCGCTTTTTTTCAACGACCACAAACTTCGAGCGCCCGCGCGAGAAGCTCTGCTTGACGGTCCCTGCCGCCACATTGCGCTTCAGCGTCAGCGGTTTGCGCCCGCCGGCCTTGTCGTTATCGTTCGCGTCACTCATACGTATTTCCCAATAGCCTGATTATTGCACGGCAAACAGGCTGTATAAAGCGGACTTGAGGACGGGCATTTCCCATCCTTGGCCCATGCGCCGCTAACCTAACGGTCCTGATGGGCGTTTCAACTCCTCATATCGCCTCAATGCTCATGAAAAAGCAGGCGTATGGCGCAGAGCCTCTGCGCATGAAAACAAAACTTCCTGGCCAGACCGCCGTCCAGCAAGGCCATGTGGGTGCTGGCCGCCCGGCCCACGGGCGGCCCCAATTGCGCTCTGGTGAAACAGTCGATGAGAACCACATCGCCCCATTTGCCCCGCGCCAGGGCCAGCAATTTGCCGCGGCCGTCCGGCGCGCCATCGGCGGCTTCCACCAGACAGGCCGGCCGGGTCTTGCCCAGCAGGCTTCTGACCTTCTCAAAGCCGCACACCAGTTCCCCGGCCCGGCGCGCCAGCCCCAGCAGGTCCAGTGCCGCGCGCTCCAGTGCCGCTTCGGTGCGCGCCTGCAGATCCGGCGGCACCCGCACCTTGGCTTTCGCAGCGCGGGCAAAGCTGTTTTTCCTGACCGCCAGCTCCAGCGCCTGGGCATCGGCGCGCACCCACAGGCCGCGCCCCGGCGCCTGGGCGCGCACATCCGGCATCACCTCGCCATCTGGCGAAACGACAAAACGCAGCAAGGCGCTTTCAGGCAAAAGCTCGCCGCTTGAAATGCATTTGCGGGTGCGCATGAACCGGCTCTTTCCTTGTCAGACCGCACTCAGGCCTTGGCTTCCACACTGGGATTGCCCTCAGCGCCAGCCTCTGTTTCCGCTGCCGCTTCGGCCTCTGCTTCTCTTGCACGCTCGGCCTCGTCCAGTTCTTCCTGAGTCACCCAGCCAACAGCGATCCGGGCCTTCATGATCAGGGCATTGGCGTCTTCGGCGCTGAGTTTTTCGTCCTCGAGAATGCCGTCCTGATGGACGCGCTCGCCATCCCTGGTTTCAAACCAGCCGCGCAGATCATCGGGCACCAGACCGGCAAAGTCCTCCGCCGACTTGATCCCGGCCTCGCCGAGCTTGACCGCCATGGCCAGCGTCACGCCGTCCAGCGCCACCAGATCATCGGCAACGCCCAGCGCCTTGCGCCGGGCATCCAGTTCGGCGGCCTCGCGCTCCAGATGCTCGCGGGCGCGGGCCTGCAACTCTGCCGCCGTGTCTTCATCAAAGCCTTCAATGGCGGCCACTTCCTCCATCTCGACAAAGGCCACCTCCTCGATCGTCTCAAAGCCTTCGGTGGCCAGCAATTGCGCAATCACCTCGTCCACATCCAGCGCCTTCATGAACATTTCGGTGCGCTTGGCAAACTCTTTCTGACGGCGCTCGGATTCCTCTTCCTCGGTGAGGATGTCGATGGTCCAGCCGGTCAGCTGCGAGGCCAGGCGGACATTTTGCCCGCGCCGGCCAATGGCCAGGGACAATTGCTCTTCGGGCACCACCACTTCGACGCGTCCGGCCTCTTCATCCATGATCACCTTGGACACCTCGGCCGGCGCCAGGGCGTTGACGAGAAAGGTTGCCGGGTCCGGCGACCACTGGATGATGTCGATCTTTTCGCCCTGCAATTCGCCGACCACCGCCTGCACGCGGCTGCCGCGCATGCCGACGCAGGCGCCGACCGGGTCGATGGCGCTGTCATTGGACAGCACGGCGATCTTGGCGCGGCTGCCCGGGTCGCGGGCCACCGCCTTGATCTGCACCACGCCCTCATAGACTTCCGGCACCTCCTGGGCGAACAGCGCCGCCATGAACTGGGGATGGGCGCGGGAGAGAAAGATCTGCGGGCCGCGGGCTTCCTCGCGCACATCATAGATATAGGCGCGGGTGCGGTCATTCTGTTGCAGATTTTCGCGCGGAATGCCGTCATTGCGGCGGATGATGCCCTCGGCGCGGCCCAGATCGACAATCACATTGCCGTATTCGACCCGCTTGACGATGCCGTTGACAACCTCGCCGACCCGGTCCTTGAATTCTTCATACTGGCGCGCGCGCTCGGCCTCGCGCACCTTCTGGGTAATCACCTGCTTGGCCGCCTGGCTGGCAACCCGGCCAAACTCCAGCGGCGGCAATTCTTCGGCAAAGACATAACCGATTTCGGCTTCGGGGTCGATTGTGCGCGCCTCTTCCAGGCTCATCTGGGTGGAATCGTTTTCCACCTCCTCGACAACGCTGACACAGCGCTGCAGCGTCATCTCGCCGGTGACCGGGTCGATATGGGCGCGAATGTCCAGATCGCTGCCATAGCGCGACCGGGCGGCGCGCTGAATGGCCTCTTCAATGGCTTCCAGAACAATGGATTCCTCGATCGACTTTTCCGCTGCCACCGCCTTGGCGATCTGCAGCAGCTCCAGCCGGTTGGCGCTCACGCCGCTCATACTCATGGCCTTCTCTCCTTCAAGGCTTTGCGGCCGGGGCCGCTTGTGGTTTCATCAGGGCATCGCTCATCACCAGACGGGCGTCGCCTATCCAGGCATAGGGGATGAGCGCCGTTTCGCCCTCCCCCTCAAGATCAATCGCAACATTGCCGTCCTCGACCCCGGCCAGCACGCCCCTGAAGCGGCGGCGGCCCTCGACCAGGCGGTCAAGCTCCAGCCGGGCCTCATGGCCGGCCCAGTGCGCGAAGTCCTCAAGCCGCGTCAACGGCCGCTCAATGCCGGGCGAGGACACTTCCAGATCATAGGCGCCGCCCACCGGGTCCTGCACATCAATGATGGCGGAGATGGCGCGGCTGAGGGCGGCGCAATCCTCCACCGTCATGGTGTGGTCGGCGCGCTCGGCCATGATCTGCAGCACCTTGCGCCTTTGCCGGCCAAACAGGCGCACCCGCACAATCTCCAGGCCCAGCGCCTGTGCCACAGGCGCTATGGCGGCCAGAATATCCTGTTCCGTTACCGTTTTGGCGCGCAAAATGAACCGTCCTGTCTGTTCGCCACTGCCTGGGGCCTGGCCATGAAAAAAGCGGCCTCCCGGGGGAGCCCGCTTGAAACGCCGTCCAGCGCATCAGCGATGTTGTTGGCCTCTATATAGGCGTTTGCGCGCCCAGACGCAATCGCCTTGCTCAGTGGGCGCGCACAAAGTCAAGCCAGGCGCAGGCGCGGCCTGCCTTGCGGGCCTTTTGCTCATAGCGGGTGGTGAAGTGGTCCGAAGGCGGCATGCGCCAGTCATCGGCGCGCTCCGCTGTCCATTCGAAACGGCTATCGTCCAGAATGTGCTGCAGCGCCCAGGCCTGGTAATGGGCAATGTCTGAGGCAAACCGCAGGCGCCCGCCCGGTTTCAGAACCCGGGCCAGATCAGCAACAAAATCACGCTGGATAATGCGGCGCTTCCAGTGGCGCTTTTTCGGCCAGGGGTCGGGGTGCAGGATGAACACCCGGTCCAGGGAGGCATCCGGCAGCCGGGCAACGAGTTCGCGGGCATCGCCGCGCACAATCCTGATGGTGTCCAGCTTTTGCGCATCAATGCCGGAAAGCGCCTTGGCGACACCGTTCAGATAGGGCTCGACGCCAATCAGGCGCACGCCGGGATTGGCCTTCGCCTGCTGCAGCAAATGTTCGGCAGCGCCAAAGCCGATCTCCAGCCAGAGCGGCACGCCTTCTGGCGCCAGATCAGAACGCGCGGAAATCTTTTCCGGCAGGCCAAGCCGGGGCAGCAGCTCTGCCACCAGGCGCGCCTGGCGGGCACTCAGGGCATGGCCGCTGGAACGCCCGTAAAGCCGGGGGCCGTGTTTATCCGGCAAGAGACTTGAGTTCGTCTGCAAGGTCGGTGCGCTCCCAGCTGAAACCGCCATCGGCATCCGGCGTGCGGCCAAAATGGCCGTAAGCGGCGGTGCGGGCATAAATCGGCCGGTTCAGGCCAAGGCGCTCGCGAATGCCGCGCGGGCTCAGGTCCACCGCCTCGCCAAGCACCTTTTCCAGCCGCGCCTCGTCGCAGCGCCCGGTGCCATGAGTGTCCACATAAATGCTCAACGGCTTGGCCACGCCAATGGCATAGGAGAGCTGAATCGTGCACCGGTCGGCAAGGTCCGCGGCGACCACATTTTTGGCCAGATAGCGGGCGATATAGGCAGCGGAACGGTCCACCTTGGTCGGGTCCTTGCCAGAAAAGGCGCCGCCGCCATGGGGTGCCGCGCCGCCATAGGTGTCGACGATGATCTTGCGCCCGGTCAGGCCGCAATCCCCGTCCGGACCGCCAATGACGAAATTGCCGGTCGGATTGACATAAAACTCTTCCTCCGGGCACATCCAGCCTGCGGGCAGCACGGCCTCCACAAAGGGGCGGACAATCTCGCGCACATCCGCTGGCGTCAGGCCTTCGCGGTGCTGAGTGGACACCACCACGGATGTGGCGCGCACCGGTTTGCCGTTTTCATAAGCCAGAGTGACCTGGCTTTTGGCATCCGGCTCCAGGCCCAGCGACGTGTCAGCCTTTCGCGCCTTGGCCATATCGCGCAAAATCCGGTGCGCATACTGCAATGGCGCCGGCATCAGTTCCGGCGTCTCCCGGGTGGCATAGCCAAACATGATGCCCTGGTCGCCTGCGCCCTCATCCTTGTTGCCCGCGGCATCAACCCCCATGGCAATATCGGTGGATTGTTCATGCAGGTAATTCTCCAGCGCCGCGTGTTTCCAGTGAAACCCCTCCTGCTCATAGCCAATATCGTGCACAGCCTCGCGGGCCGCCTGTTCGATCTCGTCATTGTCAATGGGGCAGCTGCACCGCACTTCGCCGGCCAGCACAATCCTGTTGGTGGTGCACAGGGTTTCACACGCGACCCGCGCCTCGGCATCGCGCGCCAGATACAGATCCACAATGGTGTCGGAAATGCGGTCACAGACCTTGTCGGGATGGCCTTCGGAGACACTTTCCGAGGTGAAAATATAGGATTGGCGGCTCACGGTTTCGCTCCTCACATGATCATATAAAGATGTCTTTATATGTTATGAAGCGCACCAAAGCCGATTGCGCGCAAAAAGGCAATGGGGATGTGACAGGCGGGCGCAGGTTATCCCACGCTGACGCACTGCGCCGCGCCGGGCCGGGCCTTGTGCCATGCCCGGTCTTGTGCCTGAAAGAACAGGACTATTTGTCTTCGGTCTTGTCGCTTTCTTCGCTCAGGGCGCGGACAAGCTGAAGCACCTGGCGGCGCACCTTCTGATCAGTAATGCGCGAAAACGCTGCCGCGAGCTGAACCCCGTCCGGCGAATTGATGAAATCATACACCATGGGCGTCTGGTCATTGTCCGAAAAGCCGTTGGCAAAGGCCTTTTCATCGAGCCCCTCGAAGAAATACTGCACCGGCACATCGAGCACCGCCGCCATCCCCCACAGGCGGCTGGCGCTGACCCGGTTGGCGCCGCGTTCGTATTTCTGGATTTGCTGAAAGGTGACGCCAAGGCGTTCGCCCAGCTTGTCCTGGCTCATGCGCAGCATGAGTCGGCGCAGGCGCACCCGCGCGCCGACATGAACATCCACCGGATTGGCTGACCGTTCTGACATTTTCATTCCCCGTTTTTGTCTGACCCCCGTAGTTGTCTAAACATGTTTAGCAAATCCTGACGTGCCGGTCGATTCCTAATTTCATGTTATTGCAAAAGCCGCTGCCGGGCGCCCGCGTTTACACCTTGAGGCGCGCCATGGCCAGCAAAATCCCGGCAAGCACAAGCAGCAGCAAACCGCCATGGCGCGTGTTGATGGTGGCGGGCAGGGGCACTGGCAAGCCGGCATCGGCGGCCTGGTCGGCGGTGCGGCCAAGGCGCAAGCGCATGCGCCCATAGGGGCCGATCACCCCGGCTATGCCCGAGCTGACCGAACGCACCACCGGCAAGCCTTCCTCGATGGCGCGATAGCGCGCCTGATCCAGATGCTGCCAGGGGCCGGTGGTGGCGCCAAACCAGGCATCATTGGAAATGTTGAGTATCCAGGCCGGACGCCCGCGCCCTTCCGGGGTAAAGCCGGAATAGGCAATTTCATAACAGATTTGCGGCGAAAACACCGGCAGTTTGTCAATCTTGATGCTTGTGGGCGCCGGGCCGGGAGCAAACCCCTCATCAAAATTGATCAGCCCTTTCAGGCCGATTTTCGCAAACAGGCCGCCCAGCGGCATGTATTCGCCAAAAGGCACCAGATGGTGTTTGTCATACACGGTTTCTATTCTGGGCTGGCCGCCGGCAAAGCTGAGCGCCACCAGGGAATTGCGGTAAAGGATGCGGCCGCCCTCACCGCGCTCGCGGCGGGCAAGCCCGGTGATCAGCACGGGCCCGTCCCGGAACACGCTGGCAATGCGCAACAGCGCCTGGTTGTCTTCCAGAAGCAGGGTCGGCAGGGCGCCCTCGGGCCAGATGACATGGCTTACGCGGCTCAGGGGCGCGGCGGTGGACAGGCGCAAATAATGGTCCAAAACTGCCTGGCGGTTTTCCGGCTTCCATTTTTCGCGCTGGTCAATGGCCGCCTGCACCACCCGCAGGCGCACCCCCGGCTGCACGCCGGTGCGGGCATGGCCAAGCCGCCATTGGCCGCCAGCGTAAAGGCCGGCAAACACGCTGAGCGCCAGCAGGGCGGGAACGGCCTTGCGCCAGCCCGGCCCTGCGTCCGCAAGCGCCGCTGGCGCGGCAAAGGCATAAAGGGTGAGCAGGGACAGGCCCCAGACCCCCATAACCGCCGCGGCTTGAGACACCGGCGCGCCCGGGGGCCAGACCATGCCGGGCAGATTCCACGGAAATCCGCTCAGAAAATGCCCCCGGACCCATTCCGCAGCAAAGATGCACAGGGCGAAGACCGCAATGCGGCGGATGTCCCTTGTCCACAAGCGCATCGCCAGCGCCCCGGCCAGGGCCCAGATCAGCGCCAGGCCCGCCAGCAGCAAGGCCAGGGCAAACGGCATCAGCGGGACATAATCCGGGCCGCGGCTGACAAAGGCCGAGCCAATCCAGTACAGCCCGGCGGCAAACTGGCCAAAGCCAAAGCTGAATGCGCGCCAAAAGCCGCTGCGGAGCGGATGCGGCCCATTGTGTGCGCCGTCAAGCAGCCAGACAAACAGCGTCAGCGACAGCATGCTCAAGGGCCAGAGGTGAAA
>JALWUB010000123.1 GCA_026993275.1 Robiginitomaculum sp.
ATAGCGTTCGTGCCGCCCAATGAATACACCCTTGCCGTTGACGTTTGGTTGACGCTGTCATGGCCTGAGCAGCGCTCTTTTCTTTGGCGCGGCAATGGTGCATGGTGCGGCTGTCCTGGTTTGCAGTATTCTGCAACAGGGCGGATGAACACAGTCCCCGGGTGCTGGCCATGCTGCGCCTGCGGGAGCAGAGGCGCTTCTGGCGCCGTTTGGAATCACTCGTCATGCGCCACATCAGAGCCACTGATTCGCGACAGTTGAACGCCGTTTCAGGCCGTGATGGCGCGCGCAGACGCACAACAATCAGGCCGCGGGGCCGCACCAGGCGTGTCCCGGCCGCACAAGAGAAATTTTATGAGCAAACACATGTTAATCGATGCCGCGCATCCGGAACAAACCCGGGTGGCGGTCGTGGACGGGAATCGCGTAGAGGAATTTGATTTTGAATCACGCAGCAAGAAACAGCTGCGTGGCAATATCTATCTGGCCAAGGTGACCCGCGTGGAGGCCTCCCTGCAGGCGGCCTTTGTCGAATATGGCGGCAATCGCCACGGTTTTCTGTCTTTCAACGAAATCCACCCCGATTATTACCAGATTCCGGTCAAGGACCGGGAAAAGCTCCTCAAGCTTGAAGAGGAAGAGGAGCGCGCTGCCGAACTCGCCGAGGCCAGGCGCCAGGAAGCGCAAGAGCATGAAGAGGCCGCCGAGGCGGAGGATGGCGATGCGCAGGCCCTGAGCGCGGAGGCGGAGCCCGGCGAAGAGGCGGACTTTGAGGACGAAGACACCGACGCGGCGGAAGAAGCCGCCATTGCCGAGGAAGCGGCGGCGCGCCGCCGCCAGAACCGCACGCGGGCTTTCAGGCATTACAAGATCCAGGAAGTCATCAAGCCGGGCCAGGTGCTGCTGGTGCAGGTTTCCAAGGAAGAGCGCGGCACCAAGGGCGCGGCGCTGACCACCTATCTGTCGCTGGCCGGGCGTTATTGCGTGCTGATGCCCAACACCGCCCGGGGCGGCGGCATTTCACGCAAGATCAGCAATGCGGCCGACCGCAAGCGCCTGAAGTCCATTATTGCGGATCTGGGCCTGCCCAAGGGCGTCGGGCTGATCATCCGCACGGCGGGCTCCAAGCGCACCAAGGCCGAAATCCGCCGCGATTACGAATATCTGGGCCGGCTGTGGAGTCTCATTCGCGAAAAGACCCTGGCCTCGATCGCGCCAACCCTGGTGCACGAGGAGGGCGGCCTTGTGCGCCGTGCCGTGCGCGACCTTTATGACAAGGACATCGAGGCGGTGTATGTGGAGGGCGCGGAGGCCTATCGTGAAGCGCATGACTTCATGAAAATGCTGATGCCGAGCCATGCCAGCCGGGTCAAGCATTACAAGGAAGCATTCCCGATCTTCCTGAAATACAAGGTCGAAGAACAGCTTGAGGCGATATACAGCCCCACGGTGCGGCTCAAATCCGGCGGCTATCTGGTGATTCACCAGACCGAGGCGCTGGTGGCGATCGACGTCAATTCCGGGCGCTCGACGCGGGAGCGCAATATCGAGGCCACCGCGCTGAAGACCAATCTGGAAGCCGCCGAGGAGGCCTGCCGCCAGATGCGCCTGCGCGACTTGGCCGGGCTGATCGTCATCGATTTCATCGACATGGACGAAAGCAAGAACAACCGGGCGGTGGAAAAGCGCATGAAAGAGGCGCTGAAACGCGACCGGGCGCGCATCCAGATGGGCCGCATTTCGCCCTTTGGCCTGATGGAACTGTCGCGCCAGCGCCGCCGCGCCAGTGTCATTGAGGGCTCTTCGCAAGTGTGCCCGACCTGCGCCGGTCTTGGCGTCATCCGTTCGGTGGAATCGGCGGCCCTGTCGGCCCTGCAAGGGGT
>JALWUB010000124.1 GCA_026993275.1 Robiginitomaculum sp.
GCGCGCGAAGCCAGCACATGCATTTCGCCCACCTCGAACAGGCGTTCGTCAAGAATGGCCAGGATTTCCCGGCCGATCACTCCCGTGGCGCCGATCAGCGCTGCATTGATAGCCATGGTGTTTCATCTCCTGCCATGGCCATAACCCAGGCCCGGCATGACGAAAACCCCCGGCGCATGAAAAAACCCCGCGCCATCAGGGCGCGGGGTCAGAGGACGGTGCTCCGGGGAGAGAAGCGTGCAGCGGACGCGGGGGAAGCCTCATCGCTGCCCGTCAAGGGGGCTATTCGCTGGCGGCCAGCTTGGGGCCGGAGACCAGAGCGGCATTGGCGCGGGCCAGGTCTGCCTTGGGCGCTTGTGCGGCAGCGGCAAAGTCGGCAGCGGCCTTTTCGCTCTGGCCAAGCCGGTATTCGACCACGCCGCGATTGTTGTAGGCGCGCCAGTTCCTTGCGTTCAGCGCAATCGCCGAATCACAGGCGGCGAGGGCCGCATCCAGCTGGTTTTGCTGGCCCAGCGCCGCGCACAGATTGGCATAGGCGATGGAGCGGCGGGTTTTCTTGTTGCCCTTGGCGGTGGCACGGCGCGAAAACACGGCGGCCTTTTTGAAGGCGCCGCGTTCATAAGCGCTGTAGCCGCCGCGAATATAGGTATCGGCGGCGCTTTGCACGGCAAAGGCCGGGCTGTTGCCGGCCAGGGCGGAGCCCGCGCCAATGATGCTGAAGGCAGAGGCTGCGGCGATGGCAGCCAGGGTGTGACGAAGTGACATCGTGTTTCTCCTTATCGAACGACCGGCATCATATAACCACGTTAATATCGTTTGAAAAGTGAACACTGTTTAATTTTGCTGCATATTGCCTATTCATAATTGCATGGAGAAGGGGGTGCGCTACGCCCAGAAGGCGTTGCGGCCTTGGCCTGCAACCCCTGCCGGAACGCTCTGCCATCAAAGCGGCCTGCCCGTAATTTATGGCAATTTGCGGCATTTTGCACTTGACTGCGGGTGCAGAGCCGTCATGCATTCATGCATGGAAAAGCATTGGGCCGACTTTCCGATTCTCCTGGCCGCGGCCGAAACAGGCAGCCTGACCGCGGCGGCAGACCAATTGGGCATCAGCCAGCCGACCGCGGGCCGGCGTATCCGGGCGCTGGAGACGCATTTTGGCGCTCCCCTGCTGAGCCGCGAAGACGGGCAGCTTGTGCCGACCGCCCTGGGCGAACAGGTGCTGGAGCGGGTGCGCCGCATGGCCGAAGAGGCCGACGGCATAGAGCGCGCCCGTGCAGGCGCAGGCCATGGCCTGGGCGGCACCGTGACGCTGTCGTGCAGTGAAGGCATAGGCGACATGTGGCTGCCCCAGGTGATGCGGGCCTACCGGAGGCGCCACCCGGACACCCGCATCGAGGTGATCATCGATCCGCGCGCGGTCAATCTGGCCCGCCGCGAAGCCGATATCGCCCTGCGCTGGATGGGGCCGGGCAACCAGAACAGCCTGGTCGGGCGCAAGGTGCTGTCAGCCGGCTTCGGCCTTTATGCTGCGCCGGAATACCTCCAGCGCCGGGGCCGGCCCGTGACTCCGGAAGAACTGCACCAGCATGACGGGGTCATGGTAAATCTTGGCGGCGGTTCGGATTTCTGGCCTGAGCAATTGGGCACGAGGGCCTGCACGCCGCAAACCATCACCTATCGCTGCAATTCCTTCAACGCCCATGCCCAGGCGCTGATTGCCGGGCACGGCATTGGCGTGCTGGCCCACTGCACCTGGCGCGGCTGTGCCAGCGGGGGTGAACTGGAGCGGCTGTTGCCGCACGTCCATATGGAAGAAGACCTGTGGGTGGTGGCGCATGAGGACCTGCGCAGGAATGCGCGCATCCGCGCCGTCTATGAC
>JALWUB010000125.1 GCA_026993275.1 Robiginitomaculum sp.
ATTTTGGCGTCCTGCCAGACCATGCCCCGGTGATGACCGCCATCCGCATGGGCGCGATTACGGTTTTTGACGGCAGCGAAAAGCGCCGCATGTTCATCCGCGGCGGCTTTGCCGACGTGACGCCCGAGGGGCTGATCATCCTTGCCGAGGAAGCCATTGACCTGGCCAATCTGGATGCGGACAAGGTCGCCCAGGACGTGCGCGATGCCGAAGAAGACGTTGCCGATGCCAAGACCGACGAAGAGCGCGCCAAGGCGCGCGAACACCTGGTCTATGTGCGCGCGCTTCTGGAAGCCCTGAACGAGTCATGACCCGGCCGGCTGCACCGCCGGTGCTGCTGCTGATCGACTGGCAAAAGGCCTTTGCCGACGAGGCCCATTGGGGCGGCAATCTTTCCAATCCGCAGGCCGAGAGCAATGCGGCGCGGCTGTTGGCGCACTGGCGCGAACAGGACTGGCCGCGCATTTTCATTGTCCATGACAGCACCAGCGCGGACAGCCCCCTGAAGCGCTCTTTGCCCGGCGGCGCCATTGTTGATGTTCTGAAGCCGCAAGAGGGCGAGCCGGTGCTGGTGAAACAGGTCAACAGCGGCTTTATCGGCACGGACCTGGAAGAACGGCTGCGCCATATGAGGGCCCGCGATCTGGTGATTTGCGGCCTGACCACCAATCATTGCGTCTCGACGACCACGCGCATGGCCGGCAATCTGGGCTTTGATGTGGTGCTGGCGGGCGATGCCTGCGCCGCCTTTGACCGGACCGGCCCCGATGGCACGCACTATCCGTCCCGCCTGGTTCATGACCTCAGCCTGGCCAGCCTGCACGGCGAGTTTTGCACCGTTGCCACCACGGACGCCGTGCTGGGCCGTGAAAAGCCCTAAAGCCGCACCAGAGCATTGCCGGGGGCGGGGCGGGCCAGCGTGACGGCCTCTTGCAGCGGGGCGTCCATCCACACATCGGCATCGCGCCAGTCCAGCACCACCGGCATGGCCTGGGGATGGACCGGGCGCACCACCGCATTGGCGTCCGTGGTCAGGATGGTGAAGGTGTCCAGGCGCACCGCTTCGCCCTTGTGCAGGCCATGCCAGGGGCTCCACACCCCGGCCATGGCAAAGGGTTCGCCGCCGGGTCGGCCGAAGCGGACCGGGGTCCTGGCGCCGCGCGGGCCGGTATATTCGATGAAATAGGTTGCCGGGACGAGGCAGCGGCGGTGGCGGATGGCATCGCGGAAGCTGGGCTTTTCGAGCCAGTCCGGGGCGCGGGAATTGTAATTGAAGGTGGAAAAGCGCTTCTCTTCCAGCGGTTTTTTCCAGAATGGCGGCACCAGCCCCCAATACATGGTTTCGGCCAGGCGCATTCCATCTTTCTCACAGACAATGGGGGCCATGCTGCCAGGATAGAATTGCGCGTGCGGCGGCAGGTTCAGGGCCGGTGCGCCGGGCGAAAGCCTGGCCAGTTGCGCCAGCCGGTCCCAGGTCAGGGTATTGTCAAATCCGTATGTGCCGCACATCGCGCTCAGCCGGGCGGCGCTGCCCTGGCCCGTTCGCGTGCCTGCTTTGCCGCCGCGGCAATGGCGGCATCGCCGGGCGCCAGTTTTTCGGCCTCGCCATAAGCAGCGGCGGCGTCCGGCCAGCGCTCCAGGACCGCATAGGAGCGCCCCAGCCGGGCCCAGTCGCTGGCACTGCCGCCCTTGTCGTGCAGGCGCTTGGCCAGCCGCGCCACCATGCCCTCGATCATGCGGCGTTGCGGCCCCTCCGGCAAGGCGGCGACCTTGTTCTGCTCCGGGGTTTGCGCAGGCGTCTTGCCGATGGCCTGCATGCGCCCTTCCAGGGCCTTGCGCCAGGCCGCATT
>JALWUB010000126.1 GCA_026993275.1 Robiginitomaculum sp.
GACAAGGCGATTCACCAGGTGGCCGCGGCCATCAAGATGGCGCGTGCCGGTTTGCGCGAGCCTTCGAAACCCATTGGCTGTTACCTGTTCTCCGGCCCCACCGGGGTTGGCAAGACCGAAGTTGCGCGCCAGCTCGCCTCGATCATGGGCGTGGAATTGCTGCGCTTCGACATGTCCGAATACATGGAGCGCCACAGCGTCGCCCGTCTTATCGGTGCGCCGCCGGGCTATGTCGGCTTTGACCAGGGCGGGCTGCTGACCAAGGAAGTGGACAAGCACCCCCATTGCGTCCTGCTGCTGGACGAGATCGAGAAGGCGCATACGGACATTTTCAATGTGCTGTTGCAGATCATGGACAATGGCACGCTCACCGACGCCAATGGCAAGCGCATTGATTTTCGCAATATCATCCTGATCATGACCACCAATGCCGGGGCCGCGGATGCGGCCAAGAACGCCATCGGCTTTGGCCGCGGCAAGCGTGAAGGCGAGGATGAGGAGGCCATCAAGCGCCTGTTCGCGCCGGAGTTCCGCAACCGTCTTGATGCCATTATCGGCTTCTCCAGCCTGGATGCAGACACCATCGGCAAGGTGGTCGAGAAATTCATGATGCAGCTGGAGTTCCAGCTGGAGGAACGCAATATCAGTTTCGAACTGACCGACGCCGCCCGTGACTGGCTTGGCAAGCGCGGTTTTGACGAAGCCTTTGGCGCCCGGCCGCTGGCCCGCACCATTCAGGAGCATGTCAAGAAACCGCTCTCGGAGGCCATCCTCTTTGGCGATCTGAAGCATGGCGGGCTGGTCAAGGTTGATGTTGACCCCGATGATGCGGAAAAACTCAGGTTTGAGCTCTTCCCCGAAGAGCCCAAGCGCCTGCTGCCGCGCAAGCCCCGCAAGACCAAGACCCGTGCCAAAGCCGATTGAGGCCAGGGCCATTCGCCTGCGCCCCATGGCCGGGCAATACCAGATCATCCGGCTGGCGGCGGATGCCCCCTTGCCCGCAGGCCTTTTTGATCAGGGCGGCTTTGTCTCGCTGACACGCACCGCAGACGAAACCTCCATCGTCTGCGCGCAGGACCAGAGCATAGAGGGCCAGCACTGCAGTCCGGGCTGGAGCGGTTTCGTGGTCGAGGGGCCTCTGGACTTTGGCGAGATTGGCATTCTGGCGCGGCTCAGCACCACTCTGGCCAAGGCCGGGGTCAGCCTGTTCGCGCTCTCCACCTTTGACACGGATTATCTCTTTGTCCGCACGGCGCAAGCCGCCAAGGCCCGTGCCGCCCTGGCGCCTTTCATGGACTAAAATCCGGGCCTGCACCTTAATCCGGCACCTTGCGGACCGGGCTGTTGCGAATTTCCACAGGTGCGCCCAGGGGCGGTGCCAGCCGCCCGTCTTCCTGCATGACGGTGCGCCAGTTGCGCAGGCGCTGGCGTGCATCGTGGGCGATATCCGCATAAAAGAGATTGAATGACGGCGGCTTGAAATGATTGCCAAAACCGGGCTTGCGCCGCAAGGACGCGGATTTTGGCCGATCCACCAGCAAGATGCCGTCCGTGCATTGCGCCGATGTCTGTGCTGGCAGGGGCGCCGGGGTGACGCCCCATTCAAGGCCTGTGGCATTGACGCCGCCGCGGTGGGCGCTGCGCGGCGCCAGCGCCTGTGTTGCAGCGCCCAGCACCGGGTTGACGCAGGCCAGGGGCCGCCCCCGGGTCAGGCTCAGCCCGCCCCTGGCATTCCACACCATGGAACGATCGGTAAAGCGCCGGATTTCGGTCTTTTGGCGTTTTTGAAAATCGCCATAGGTGATGACACAGCGCGCGGCCCGGGCATCAGCGCAGGGCGCAAGGCCCTTGAGCGGGCCGTCAAACAGGTCCAGCGGCGTTGCAAAGTCAATCACATAGGCGGCGGCCAGGCGCTCGCGCAAATAGGGATCGGCAAAGCGCTCCTGCAACAGACCCAGCACATGCAGGCCGCCCTGCTCCGTGCCGGCCAGTATGATCGGGCCAGAGCCGCCGGTTTTGGCGATAAAGGCATCGAAGGCACGCAAGACATCGTCGAAGGCCAGCCGCCGGGCGCCGCGGGCATCGTCGCGAATGGTCAGGAAGGAATCCAGCGAGGCGGAGCGGTAGAGCGGGATGACAACGGTGCCAAGGCCCTGAAACGGCCCGGCCCAGTTGGGTATGGCCACGCGCCACAGGCGCCGCAAGGGCGCCTTGGCATCCAGTGGCATGTTCCAGTCCTTGCCGCCCCAGTAAACGGTTGGCGTAACCACGAAAATGCTGACAGCCTCGCCGCTTTCATCCGCCTTGGGGGGCATGGCCCAGGCCGAGGGCCGGGAATAATCGGGCGCAGGCGGCGGGGTGTAAGTCTGGAACGGCACATGCGGGTCGTTCAGATAGCGAAACAGATTGTCACGCGAAAAATAGGCGAACAGGGCCAGCAGCAGGGCCAGCACCAGAAGCCCATACAGGCTCCGCCGGATCATGGTTTGCACAACTGCATTCATGGCCTGTCCAAATGTCTCAGCCTGGCTTTTCCGGGCACTCAAAAGGTGCCATTCTGGACCGGGCTGTCAAGCACGGCGCGCGGGCTCTCGTGCACATCGCCTGGTTCTGTTAAGCAGAAAAGGCTAATGTGCCTCATGCGCTGGCTGGAACGGCAGCGGACAGATCACATCGCATCATTTGGGCATCATTTGGGCCGCATTCATGTTCACATCACTTCTCATTGCCAACCGGGGCGAAATTGCCTGCCGCATCATCCGCACGGCCCGGCGCATGGGGCTGCGCACCATTGCCATTTATTCGGGCGTTGACCGCCATGCCTTGCATGTGCGCGAGGCTGACGAGGCGGTGCTGGTCGGTCCGGACGATGCCGCGACGGGCTATCTTGATGTTGACGCGATCATGGCGGCTGTGCGTGCAAGCGGGGCCGAAGCCCTGCACCCGGGCTATGGGTTCTTGTCGGAGAATCAGGATCTGGCGGCCGCCTGCGCCCGGGATGGGGTGATTTTTGTTGGCCCCTCAGTGCAATCCATGCGGCTGATGGGGCGCAAGGACGAGGCCAAGCGCATCATGGAAGCCGCCGGGGTGCCGGTCACACCGGGCTATCATGGCGAGGACCAGAGCGATGAAACCCTCGCCGCAGAGGCTGAAAAGATCGGCTATCCGGTGTTGATCAAGGCAGTCGCAGGCGGCGGCGGCCGCGGCATGCGCCGTGTGGATGCGCCGGAAGATTTTCTGCCCATGCTGGACTCGGCCCGCCGCGAGGCCAAGGCCGCCTTTGGCGATGACACGGTGCTGCTGGAAAAATACATCCTCAATCCGCGCCATATCGAAGTGCAGATCTTTGGCGACCGGCGCGGCCGCTTTGCACATTTTTATGAGCGCGACTGTTCGGTGCAGCGGCGTCACCAGAAGGTCATTGAGGAATCGCCTGCCCCCGGCATGGACGCCAGGACACGCAGCCGCATCTGCGCCGCCGCCATCAATGCCGCCCGGGCCGTGGCCTATGAAAACGCCGGAACGGTGGAGTTCATCGTGGACGGGTCCGGGCCATTGCGGCCGGACGGCTTCTGGTTCATGGAAATGAACACCCGCCTGCAGGTCGAGCACCCGGTCAGCGAAGCGGTTACCGGCTACGATCTGGTGGAACTGCAACTGAAAATCGCCGCGGGCGGCTCGGTGCCGGAGCAGGACCAGATATACCTGCGCGGCCACGCCATCGAAGCACGCCTTTATGCCGAAGACCCGGCCAATGGATTCTTGCCGTCAAGCGGAACGCTGACGCATTTTGTCTTGCCTTCACAACAGCATGTCCGCGTTGATACCGGCTATGGCCAGGGCGATCAGGTCAGCACCCATTATGACCCCATGCTGGCCAAGATCATTGCCCATGCGCCCACCCGCAAACTGGCCATTGCCAAGCTGGAAAAGGCGCTTGGCCAGACGCAATCCTGGCCGGTGCGCATCAATGCAGGATTTTTGAACCGGATCCTGCATACAGCGGATTTTGCTGAAGGCCATATTGATACCGGCTTTATCGATCAGCACCAGGAGGTCCTGTGCGGCCCGGCGCAGGATCCGTGCTACAAGGCCGCGGTCACGGCGCTGGTGGCGCAAGCCGAAGCGAACAGTCGCGGCGCTGCGGCCCTGCCCTGGCAGCAACAGGATGGCTGGCGGTTGAACCAGGCGCCGGTGCTGATGCGCAGCTACAAGGTGGATGGCGAAACCTGCGCTGTGCGCCTGCAGCGCACAGGCATGCACAGCTATGCCGTGCACTGCCGGGATAAGGAGATGCGCTTCACCAGGCTGCGCCGCGATGGCAGCAGCCTGCTCTTTGAACATGACGGCGTGCCGCACCGGGCGCAAAACCTGATGTGCAATGGCGCGCTGGTCACATTTGACAATGGCGATGCCTGGCAGGCGCTTTTGCCCACGCCCGAAGCGGCGCAGGCCGAAGCCGGGGGCAAGACATGTCTCAGCGCGCCCCTGCCCGGCAAGGTGCTCAGCGTTCATGCCAAACCCGGCATGAAGGCCGCCCAGGGCGAGGCGCTGGTGGTCATCGAGGCCATGAAAATGGAGCATGCCTTGAGCGCCGCGGCAGATGCCGTCATTGCGAAAGTGCTGGTCAAGCCGGGTGCCCAGGTTGCCGAAGGCGAAGAACTGGTGCGCTTTGAACAGGCTCCCGAAACGTCCTGACAGGCTGGCAGAGCGGCGCTCCGTCTCTGGCCCGGCTTTTGCACAAGATCACGCACTTGTGATCAGGTGACCCAAAACGGGCCATTGTTCAGGAACTGGCTATGGCACAACGATACATTACCGAATGGACCAGGACGCATCGTGAAAACTTTCGCAAGGCGCCAGTGCTCTGGCGCCACCGGGTGCATGAAAGCCCCCTGTTTACAGATGACAGGCTGATTGACCTGATCGAGAAACACCCGCGGGATCTGGCCGACTTTTGCACCATGAATGATGGCGCCGATGACATGTCCTCCTGGCGCGGCGGCGATCCGGGCAATCACAGCGGCGCGGAATTGCTGGCGGCGGTGCGCTCCGGGCGCTTGTGGATCAATCTGCGCAAGACCTTCAATATCTATGATGAATATGCGGCGCTTCTCAAGGCCATGATCGGCGAGCTCAAGGCCCTGAACGACGGCTTCGCGCCGGTCAAGGTCATGGGCGGGCTGCTGATTTCCTCGCCCACGGCCGGCGTGCCCTATCACATAGACCGCTCTGATGTGCTGTTGTGGCATTTGCGCGGGCACAAGCGCGTCTGGGTCTATCCGATTGATGACGAGACCATGCCCGAGCATGAAGTCGAGGAAATCTTGCTACACGAGCACAATGACGATGTGCCCTACAACAAGGCCATGGACCGCAAGGCCGTGATCTATGACCTGGAGCCCGGCATGGCGGCCACCTGGCCGCTGCACGCACCGCACCGGGTGCTCAACCAGGGCGACCTGAATGTCTCGATCACGGTGGAATACTCGCCCTTTTCCACCATCATGCAAAATGGCGCGCAGATCACCAATGGCATCCTGCGCCGCCGCCTTGGCCTTGATCCGCGCATTGAGGAGCAGGGCTTTGCCAGCCGTTTCGTGCGCTTTGCCGCCTCGCGGGTTTTGCGCAAGATGAATCTGGTCAAGGCCAGGGCCGCCCATGAAGGCGGCTATCTGTTCAAGGTTGATCCACACGCCGAAACGGCGGTGCGGGAGCTGGAAGAAGACAGGGCGATGGCCTGAGCGGCTTTCCCGTGCCTGCGAATCCGGCCTACACTCACGCCCATGACCGTGCATCTTGTCAAACTGTGCGTTGGAGTGGACCGGCTGGAGCAATTGCGCGACTGGCAGGCCATGCGCAGCGCGGCGCGCCGGGCGCGCGGCGAACGGGCCAATCCCTGGCACATCACCCGCATGATGCCGCGCCGGGCGCAAGAACTGCTGGATGGCGGCTCGCTCTATTGGGTGATCAAGCGCATGGTGCAGGCGCGCCAGCGCATACTGGGCCTGGAAGAGGTGGTTGGCGAGGACGGCATCAGGCGCTGCCGCCTGGTGCTGGATGAAGAGTTGATTGCCACCCAGCCGCAACCGCGGCGGCCGTTTCAGGGCTGGCGTTATCTTGATCCAAAGGATGCACCGCCTGATCTTGATGTCCAGGGCGGCGGTGCGGAATTGCCGGACGAACTGCGCGCACACCTGCGCGAAATTGGAGCCTGGTAGGCGGCATTAAGACTCCGGTAACCCTGTTGGCCTGACAAAAGGCCATGTGCCGCGCTGCTTTCATGCTCTGCCTGCTGAGCCTGCCCCTGCTGGGCGGATGCTCTTTGGCACCGTTCGGGCACAAACACGGCAAAACCCCGCATGTGCAGGCGCAACCGGCAAGGCCAGCCGATGAAGGGCTGAAAATCGCCGTGGACATCATCATGGCGCAATTGCGCAAGGCCGATGATACGGGCGATTTGCGTGCGGTGGAGGGCGCGGCACCGCAAATCTATCAGCTTGCTGCCGCCTTGATGCCGCCAGCCCAGCCTGGCGCCGCTGCACCGCACCCGCATGCAGGCCAGCAACAACACCCTGCTGCCATGCCCGCCGAGGCGCCTGCCCCGGCCCGCAAAGCCGAAATGAACGCTGTATCCTACACGCCAGAACACGCCGCACCGCCGCCCCCGCCGCCACCATTGCCGCAGGCGCGCAGCCTGCTCTATGCGGTGCATCTGGGCAGCTATCGCAGTCCCGGCCGGGCCATGCGCGGCTTTGCCGAACTGGCCCGCAAGGCGCCGGACCTGGCGGGCCTGCGGGCGCGGGTCGAACAAGTGGATCTTGGCCCCGGCAAGGGTGTGTTCGAGCGCCTCAAGGCCGGGCCGCTGACCAGCCGCGCCGCGGCAGAGGCCCTGTGCGGCAAACTTCATACAGCCGGACTGTATTGTTCCCCTGCCGACTTTACCGGCCGGGCGCCAAGCTGAAACGGCGCTCATCGAAAACCTGGCGCGCATATTCGCCGGTGCCCTGATAGCTGACCCTGAGCGGGCTTTGCAGGGGCGCGCGCAGGGGCACCTCGAACTGCACAAGCCGGTCATCGGCATAGAGCGTCACATTGTTCAGCACGCCGATGGCGCTGTCATCGGGGCCGCGCACCACCAGCGCGCCATAGGGCGTGGCGCCGCCGCGCCGGTAAAGGCTGATCAACATGGCATGCTCGCCGTTCATCCTGGCCCCGGCAATGCGTGCCGAGGCATTCAGGTGTGCACTGCGGACAAACACCGGCACGCTCAGCCCCCAGCGCGGCCCGGTGCCGTTCTGGCGCTGTGCATCAATGCGCAATTGCGCCCGCAAATGGGCGTCCTTGGGCGTTGCCGGGTCCAGCAGGACATAGACCGGCGCGGTCTGGCCGGGTTTGAGAATGATCTCTCCGGGCCACAAACGCAGTGCCTGCAACACGGTTGGTGGCGGCCCCTGCGGCACCGGATAGAGCGTGCCGTCACTGCCCTGGCGGATGGCGCTCCACCGGGCGGTGATGCGCAGGCTGTGATGGCCGCCATTGTAGACGCTGACCTTGGCGGCGCGCACGTCCT
>JALWUB010000127.1 GCA_026993275.1 Robiginitomaculum sp.
CCAGGCCAAAGCCCGCCGCCATGCCGAGGATGGCAAACAGCACGGCACTGGCCATGGTGGCCATGCGCCAGTCCCGGCTGTCGGGCGGCACCATCACCTCCATGGCGACAAAGGCGATGGAAAAGCCGATCAGCGCTTCGATGGCGGCGCTGTTGGGCTGGATCAGGCCCAGCGCCGAAAGACTTAACGTCACGCTGTGGCCCAGTGTGAAACCAGTGACCAGCAACGCTACGCCCTTATAGCTGCGCGCCAGCAGGATCAGCGCGGTGACAAAGGCCAGGTGATCGAAACCGTGCAGAATGTGGCTGATGCCAAGGCGGATATAAATGCCAAGACTGACCCAGAAACCCGGCGCACTTGCCCCGGAGTCCGGGCCTTTTTCCGGTGCGTGCATGACATGATTGCGCTGCGAGGCGGTAAACACGAATTCGCGCAATTGCGGGTCGTTGTCGATGCGGGCAATGTGAATATGCGTGCTGGCCAGATCGAAAAAGGCATCATCGTGCAGGCTCCAGCCGGCCTGCTGCACCGGCGCGGGGCAGGCAAAGCGCAAGCCCATGCGCAGGCTTTGCGGCGGCGACGGCAAAAGCTGCGGCACGGCGGCCACGCAAGGCTTGCCAGCCTGGCTGACATGCACGCTGGCCGCCAGATGGCCGGCGAGAAGCCCGGGCAAGGCCGTCTGTTCCTTGCTCAGCGGCACCAGCAAGGTCGCCTGCAACCGGTCGATGCTGTAGATGGCGCTGACCGTGCGCCCGTCTTCGTGCCAGGTCGAGAAGGAGCGGCTGGACGTGTGCGCCATGGCCGCGCCTGCCGCCAGCACAAGGCCAAGCACGAGCATCAGCCGGGCCATCAGCGCGGCGCATCCGTGCTGTAGACCACATCGGCCTTGCGCTTGAGACGGTCAAGATAGGCGCGCAAGGCGGCATCATCCCGGTCATCGCGAAACGCTGCCTCGACCTCGGCGCGAATGCTCTGCAGATCAGGCGTGCGCGCGCGGGTGCGGTTGGCCAGATAGAGCCGCCAGACACCACCGCCATCTTCGATCCAGCCAGACCACTGCCCCGTTTCCAGCCCAGTCAGCGCCTCCACGGGGGCACTGCCAAGATAGTCCTTGAGCTTGCCGGGCGGCATCAGCCCCGTGGGCACGGGCGGCGTATCCTGGCCAAACGCCGCCAGCAGGTCCTGCACGCTGGTGCCTTCGGCCAGGGCCTTGTCAAACGCCGCCTGGCGCGATGCCGCCCCGGCCTTAGGAAAATAGACGGCGCGGATGCTGACACGCGCGGGGCGGGCAAAGCGCGCCTTGTTGCGGTAATAGTAATCGCGCAGCAGAACCGGGCTGACCGGGCGGGCGCGGCTGCGGGCAATGACATCGCGGGTCACGGCATTGGCGAGGCTGGCGCGCAACACCGGGTCGGATCGTGCCAGGCCCTGGGACAGGGCGCGCTGCACCAGCAATTCCTCCTCGATCAGCCGTTGCAGGATGGCCGCCTTGCCGGCCTCGCTCAAGGGTTTGCGCTTGCCCGCGGATACCGCCTTCAAGGCGCGCATCAGGTCTGCGCGGGCGATGACCTGGCCGTTGACCCGGGCGACAGCGCCGGGCGGCAGCGCGGCCTTTGAGGCACCGCCTCCGGTCAGGGCGCTGGCTGCCGCGAGCCCCAGGCCGCCGACAATGCCGGCAAGATAAAGAAAACGCACCCAGGCCGGGCGGGACGGATCACTCATTCAATACCGGCTCTTTTGCTGTTTTGACTGGTACCGACACATAAATTGGCGACGACCAGGCGCGGTTTTCCACATCGGCAAGGCAATTGTCACTGGCAGGCGTGCGGTAATCGCCATAGCAGGGATTGACCGCAATGCACCGGCCGTGCGCATCAAACGTGCAGCGCAGATTGGCGCCGTTAATGGTCGGCGTCGGCTCCTCAATGGCACGCACATAATAGAGCGAATCGCGGCCCCCGGCGGCAAACTCCGGATCCTCGAACTCGGCCACGCAGCCTTGCCCCCGGTCATCACAGGGAATGACCTTCCAGCTGTCGTGAATGAGATGTTCCACCGGCTCGCCCGGATGTGCCTGCGGGGTGATCTTGACCACCTCGATGCGGGTGATTTTCAGCCGCTCGTCCGATGGGTTGTAACATTCCCCGCGGCACAGCTTGTCCAGCCGCCCGGCGGGCAGGCCCTGGGCGGCAAAATCCGGACAGCCGGGCTTTTGCTTGAACGCCCCGGCCGCGCGCACGCGAAAGCGCGGCGTCTGCTGCGCCGTGACATGGCTGCCCATGGGATGGGCCTTGCCATCGTCATCGATGAGGTCGAACCAGAGCAGGATGCGCTGGCCCGAGGTGCCATAGGTTTCGCGGCGCTTGAGCGCCTCCCAGACCGCCTTGCGCGAGCGGCCATGGGCGTGCACCGCCGTCAGCCCGCCAGTGGTGAAGAAACTGGCCTGGCGCTCCAGTTCCAGGAGGTTGAAGCCCGGCTTGTCCCAGATGTTTTGCCGGGTGATGGGCAGGGGCGTGGCCAGTTTTTCCTGCACGGGAAACAGCTTGCGCCGCCATTTTTCATTGATCGGGCCGCTGGCCTCGGTGAAGCCGTGGCGGTCAACCGGCTTGTAGCCGGTGCCCGGGCGGGCACGGTGATTGTCGGAGGCGGCAACAAAGCCCCAGTCAAAGCGCACCGGCTTGTCCGCGCCTGCATCGAAATTGCTGATCGCCAGGCCATATTGCACCGACGTGCCGGGACGGTAGTTGAAGGCCGGCAGGAAACAGTCCTTGCACTGGCCGGAATCGAGCCAGTCGGTCACCTCTTCCCCTGCAATGATGATATGCCCGGCCACGCCGAGATTGGCGTATTGGGCGCGCGTCCTGGCGGCGCGCGCATCGCACTCGGAAGCGGCTGTGCCTTCTTTCAGACAGCGCGTCTTGATGATCTCGCCCGCCTGCCAGCAGCTTGGCAGATAACCGGGCGTGGGCTGCGGGCATGTGGCATGCAGCCCGTCCCTGGAGATGTCCCTGACGGCGCGCCAGGGGCGGTATTCCTCTGAATTGCCATGACCGGACATGACCTCGATCAGGGTCTGCTTTTCCGGGTGCATTTTCGCTTGGAGCTGTTTGTCAAAGGTGGTGCCGGGCGGGGTGTAAAAGCCCCAGCTGGTGCCGTGGGGAATGAGCAGGTAATCCAGCTTTTGCGCATCGAGGCGATTGACCAGATCCCCCGGCGTGGCCGCCTGTTCATAGCAATTGGCGGGCAGCTTGTCCGAAGGCAGGTTGGGGTCGCAATCGGGCACAGCGCGGATTTCATCGGCGAAGGTGCGAAAATCGTAATAATCCTGCCGGTGGGCGAAGTCGGCCAGTGACACGCGCCAGTCCATGCCCGTGGCCGAGCCGCGTATGGTGGCGCTGGCCGGGCCCGATGCAGCGATCGGCCGGGCGCTGATGCTGGCATCATCAAGGCCTTCAAAGATGACGTTCTTGTGGCCGTAATGGTCTTGCGGCGTGCGCCCGACCTGCGACCACTCGAACCCCATGAAGGCCACCATGTCCGGGTTGGCCGGATCACCGGCGCGGGCATTGCACTGGCGAATGCCCGCCTTGGTCTCCTGCCAGCGCGCCGGGGTCGAGGCCTCGGCATGGTCGTTGATCGACCAGAAGTCCAGTGCCGAGCAATAGCGGGCGAAATCGCAGGCATCAGCGAGCGGGTGCGCCCCTTCGCCGCCATAAATGGGCAGGGACCACAAGAACGCATCGGTGGAAAAGGTGGTGTGCACATGCAAATCGCCAAACAGGATCTGGTCGGGCGCATTATCGCCAAGCGCTGCTGCCGTGCTGGCCTGGGCCTGCTGGCGGGCGGCAATGACGCTGGCGGGGATGGCCTTGCCCGCAATGACGCCTATGGAGCGATGGCGGCCATACCAGTTGGCCTTGGCCCCATAAAGATACAGCCCGCCCCCGGCCAGGACGGCCAGAACCAGCAGGCCAGTGATTTTGCTTGCACGCATATTGCCCTCCCCAATGCATCACCAGATTAGGGCTGCAAGCCTGGCCTTGGCAAGGCAAGCGGGGCTCAGGGTTGCGCAGCGTCTTTTTGCGCGTGCTCATCGCCGGGTTTGGCAGACTTTACATCCCAAGTGCGGGCAATTGGACGGAAGTCGAAATTGGTGACGACATCATCGAACCGGATCTTGCGGACAAGCGCCGTGCCGCTGACCTTGTTCTTCTCCAGCACCTTGACCAGGGGACCGCCATACCAGGCCGGTGCAAATTGCTGGTAGATGTCAAATTGCCTGACCTTGGCGATAACAATCGGATGAAACGGCCTCTGCGCCACATAATGCACCCAATGCAGCAGGCCGTCCTTCTTGCCAACCGCAATGTGGCCCTTGAGATACTGGGCAATGTCCGCTCCCTTGCCCTCGCCGCTGACATAATATCTGTCGGCCAGGTCAAAGCTGTAGACAATTTCATTGTCATCCTCGCGCTCCAGCGTCACGCCCCTGGCCAGGCGCGGGCGCAGATCAGGCGCCATGACATCGCGGTTGGCGTCATAATCATCTTGCTTGGCATGCTTGACGTTCTTGCGCTCCTGACGGCGCGCCTGCTTGTAATAGCCTTCCGGGTCGGTCTTGTAGTCCGGATAGAGGATGGCCCACTGGCGCTCTTTCGGCGCGCTGGGGTTATAGGACTTTTCCAGAAACAGCTTGCCAAAGCGGACGATCTTGCGGCGGAAGTAGAACTTGACCCCGGCATTCCTGGCATTGCGCGCCTCGGCATCGGCCAAGGCCGCATCCAGTGCAGGCGGCAGGGCGGCTTGCGCACGGGCCGGGCCGGATGGCGCTGCCATCATGACAAACGCTGCGCACACGGCGGCGAAAACCCTGATCATCATCATGTTACTCCACTATGGCCGGTTCCTGCACAGCCCCGTCCTGGCGGGTATGAACCGGCAAGATGGCAAATCAAAGGCAATCCTGTACCGCTTCGTGCACGCCAGCATGATAGTCCCGATTGCACCCGGTGTGAATGCCATGCCGCGCCGGCGCCTGGCCGCAGGGCTGGACTCCGTGCGGTGCAGTCTTCCATAATGCCTTGCATCACAGAGGTTTGACATTTGCGGATTCACCGCTAGGTAAAGCAGTCGATGGTCAATGTGTGGGCTGGGCATTCTGGGTATCGCTTTGCACAGAAAGAGGGAATGCCTGCATCAGCAGGTTTTTTTTACGATGACATCACCACAGCAAAAGGCAGAGTTTGCCAGCCCTACAGCCCTGGAAGAAATTCAGTCCCAATTGCGCGCCCGCGCCAGCGCGGACGTCAACATTACCCCGGACACCAACATTACCCGGGACCTGGGCCTGGATTCCCTGGCCATCATGGACTTTATCTTCGACCTGGAAGACAGCTTCGATATTTCGATCCCGATGGAGCGCATTGCCGAGGTTCAGACCATTACCGATTTGGCCGAGGTCATAGAAACCCTCCGGAAGGAAGCCAGCTGACATGAGTATTCTCGACAAGTTTGACCCGCTGCGTGAACAGCACAAGGTGCTGACCGATGTGGGCCGCAGTCCGGCTGCGCTGAAGTTTGACGACATCCTGTCGCCAACCGAGGCGATACTGGATGGCAAGCGCACCATCCTGATGGGCACCAACAATTATCTGGGCAAGACCTTTGACGAGGCGTCGGTGCAAGCCGCCATTGACGCCTTGCGCGAAGAGGGCACCGGCACCACAGGCTCGCGCATTGCCAATGGCAGTTACAATGGCCACGAAATGCTGGAAAAGGAGCTTGCCGCATTCTACGGCGTGCGTTCCGCCATGCTGTTCTCGACCGGCTATCAGGCGAATCTTGGCGCCATTTCAGCCCTGGCAGGCCGCGATGACTATCTTCTCATTGACGCTGACAGCCATGCCAGCATCTATGATGCCTGCCGCCTCAGCGATGCCCAGGTGATCCGCTTCCGGCACAATGATCCGGACAATCTGGACCGCAAGCTGGCGCGCCTTGAAGGCACCAAGGGCAGCAAGCTGATTGTCATTGAAAGCATTTATTCCATGCTCGGCGACATGGCGCCGATCGGGAAATTTGTCGAAATCAAGAAAAAGCACGGCGCCTTTCTGCTGGTCGATGAAGCCCACTCCCTGGGGGTGATGGGGGAAACGGGCCGCGGGATCTGCGAGGCCTCCGGCGTCGAGAAGGATGTGGATTTCATCACCGGCACCTTCTCCAAAAGCATTGGCACGGTGGGCGGTTTTCTGGTCACGGACATGCCGGGGCTGGACATCATCCGCCTGGTCAGCCGCCCCTATATGTTCACCGCCAGCCCGCCGCCCTCCATCGTCGCTTCAGCCCGCAAGACACTGTCCTGCATTCCTGGCGCCAAGGATTTGCGCAAACGCCTGTGGGACAATGCAGCCCAGCTTTACAATGGCCTGAAAGACGCCGGTTTTGAACTCGGGCCCACCCTGAGCCCGATTGTGGCGATCCGCCTGAAAGATGCGGAAAAGGCCATTGCCTTGTGGAATGGCCTGCTTGATGCCGGTGTCTATACGAATCTGGCGCTGCCCCCGGCAACGCCGTTTGGCTGGTATCTGCTGCGCTCCTCGATCAGCGCGGCACATACGCCGGAGCAGATCGCCAAGGCAGTCACGGTCTGCAAATCCATTGGCGCTGAACTCGGCCTGATTGCAGCCCCTGGGGATGCGGACCCGGCGCCTGCCCGGCAACTTAATGGCGGCGCTGAAACGCGCCCTTGCGCCACATCTGAAGCAGAAGCTGCGGCACCGACAACAGCGGGTGCGCCCGTTGCCAGGGTGTAAGCTGCAAGGCCACGCCGGTACGCCGCTGCAATTTCCAGACAACATAGTCCGCACGGCCTTCAAACGTCACCGCGCCCTTGACGATGCGCGCCAGATTCAGGCTTTTGCTGGCGAGGATGCGGCCCAGCCAGCGCCATTTTTGCGCACGGCGCTGACGACGCGATAGCGGCATGCGATAAAGGCCGTCCGCCACCCTGACCGGCGAACAGCCCGTGGCCTGCACCGCTGGCAGAAACAGCTGCTGATAGCGTCTCGCTTCCAGGGCAACGATCTTTTCCGCACGGCCCGGCTCGTCTATGCGCAACTCCGCCGCATAGGTCGCGCGAAACAGGGCCTTCCAGTAGTCCTCTGCAGACCCTTCCTCCGGGCCAAACACCATGGCCCAGGTGATGGCTGTTGTCACCGCATTGCGGATGGCACCATGAACCGCCGCACGAACGCCGTCATCGCGCGCATGGACCAGGGCAGAGGGCTGGGCGAAACGCGCCCAGATCGATATGTCCAGAGCCTGGGGCCTGCATAATGCGGCAAACCGGTCCAGCGTCATGATGGCAATCTTGGCCTGGATTTTTCTGCCGTCATGGGTGGTTTTGAAATAGCGCACATGCGGCGGCAGTATCTGGTGAACAAGGCGCGCCGCCGCGCCGCCATCATAGCCTTTTGCATTGTCCACCAGGACATAAAAATCCATCAGGCCGGTCTCATCGCCCGTGCGCAGGCAGGAGCCATAGAACAGCACGGCCAGGGCCTGCGCGCCCG
>JALWUB010000128.1 GCA_026993275.1 Robiginitomaculum sp.
GAGGTCATCGATTCCAGGAATGAGGCCCTGTTCATTGGCCGGGTGGATGCCCTGCAGGGCGATGCGCGGCTGCGCGCCGACAAGCTCGATGTGGTGTTCGAGCATGTCGCGGCCAAGGACAATAGCGCCCAGCCCATCGGGGTCAGCTGGGGCAAGGTCAAGACCATCATCGCCACCGGCCATGTCTATTATGTCACCCCCAAACAGGTCGCCACGGCGGACAAGGCGATCTACGATGTCGCCAAGGACCAGGTGACCATGCTGGGCAATGTGGTCGTCACCCAGGGCAAGAATGTCATTCGCGGCGACAAGCTGATCCTGCAGATCAGCACCGGGCGCGCCGTATTTGCCCCCTCTGCCGTCAAGGGCAAGCCGGGCCGCGTGCGGGCGGTGTTTTTCC
Source organism: Robiginitomaculum sp. (assembly GCA_026993275.1). Classification (GTDB taxonomy): domain Bacteria; phylum Pseudomonadota; class Alphaproteobacteria; order Caulobacterales; family Maricaulaceae; genus Robiginitomaculum_B. Next base: position 401 of record JALWUB010000128.1, read on the forward strand.
CCGAGGACAAGACCAAGAGCAAAGACGGCGGCCAGCCCGCAGAACAGGACCAGGACGATCACAATGCATCAGGCAAGACGCCCGCGGCCAAGCCGGATGAGTGAGCAGGCATGGTGCAGCGCCAAAAAGGCTTTTTCACCCATCCTTAAGCCCGTTCGGTCCTAATGGAGGCAATCACGCATGACAGTGACAATGGAAGATCAGCAATGCCAGACGATCTGAACACGGGCGAAGGCCTTTTCGTGGACGGCATTGGCAAGTCGTTTCGCCGCCGCCCCGTGGTCAAGGGGGTGTCGCTGAGCCTGCGCCGGGGCGAGGTTGTCGGCCTGCTGGGCCCCAACGGGGCAGGCAAGACCACATGCTTCTACATGATCACCGGGCTGATTTCCGTCGATTACGGCCACATCATTCTCGACGGCCAGGACATTACCGGCCTGCCCATGTATCAGCGCGCCCGGCTGGGCCTGGGCTATCTGCCGCAGGAAACCTCGATTTTCCGCGGCCTCACGGTCGAGCAGAACATTCGCGGCGTCGTCGAACTGGCAGTGCGCGACAAGAAAAAGCGCGACCAGATGGTCGATGCGCTGCTGGCGGAACTGCATATCGAGCATTTGCGCAAATCGCCGGCGCTGGCGCTTTCCGGCGGCGAGCGCCGCCGCGTCGAGATTGCCCGGGCCCTGGCCACCAAGCCGTCCTTCATGCTGCTGGACGAGCCCTTTGCCGGGATTGATCCGCTCGCCATTGCCGACATCCGCGAGCTCATCAAGTTTCTGAGCGGGCGCGGCATCGGCATTCTGATTACCGATCACAATGTCCGCGAAACCCTTGAAATCGTGGACCGGGCTTCCATCATTTATGATGGTGAAGTGATGTTCGAGGGCCGCCCGGACGAAATTCTCTCCAACCCGGATGTCCGCCGGGTGTATCTGGGCGACAGCTTTATCTGAAGGGGGATTGCCTTGGCGCTGGGTCAAAGACTTGAGTTCAGACAGGGCCAGTCCCTGGTCATGACCCCGCAATTGCAGCAGGCCATCAAGCTGCTGCAAATGTCCAGTTTCGAGCTGGCCGCCTATGTCGAGGAAGAATTGCTGCGCAACCCGCTCCTGGAGCGCGCCAAGGACGAGGGCGGCGCCGAAGAGGCCGCGCCCGCGCCGGCCGAAAATGCTGCAGAGGGCGCCCTGCCGGAAATTGCCATTGACAGCGAATCCTCCGCCAGCGCCGCCGCGGACGCCATGGATGCGGATTTCGAATCCACCTATGCCACCAGCCGCGAGGATGCCGGCGAACAAAAGCGCGGGGCAGAGGGGCCGTCCGAATGGAGCGGCAGCGGCAATGTGTCCGGCGACAGCCTGTCCACCATTATCGAACAGACCGCCAGCAGCACCAAAACCCTGGCAGAGCATCTGAGCGAACAGCTGGCGCTGACCAGTTTCG
>JALWUB010000129.1 GCA_026993275.1 Robiginitomaculum sp.
CAGGCATCTGGCAAGGGCAGGCTTTCCGCATCGCCGCACACCCAGCTGAGGCCCTGGGCATCGTCGCGCGCCCATCCGGCCAGCAGCATCTGTGCATTGATGTCGCAGACAATGGCGCGGGCAGGCGGGCCGCCGCGGCGCCTGCGCACCGATTCGGCGCGGCGCACAAAACGGCGGGACAAATCGCCGGTGCCGCCAGCCACATCCAGGAGCAGTTCGCCCGGTTGCGGATTGGCGCGGGCGATGACCATGTCCTTCCACAGCCGGTGTACCCCGGCGGACATGATGTCATTCATCAGGTCATAGCGCGCGGCGACGCGGTCAAAGACGCCGCGCACCAGTTTTGCCTTTTGCTCGCGCCTGATGGTCCGAAAGCCAAAATCTGCGGTATCCGGCCCGGCGCTGTCATGATTGCCTGTGCTCATGGCGCGGACCATAGCGCCATGGGCAGGGCCGCGCTATAGGGTGAGACATCATGCCCGAGCTTCCCGAAGTCGAAACCGTGCGCCGCGGCCTTGCACCGGCCATGGAGGGGGCGCAGATCATCTCGGCGCGCATCAACCGCGCCGGTTTGCGCTTTGCCTTTCCGCCGCGCTTTTGCGAACGGCTGCAGGGCGCCCGGGTGCGCGCCTTGCGCCGCCGCGCCAAGTTCTTGCTGGCAGATCTGGACAGCGGTGAAACCCTGCTGGCGCATCTGGGCATGTCCGGGCGCTTTAGCGTGATTGCCCCAAGGGGCGCACCGCCGGACACAAACCCGGTGCATGACCATGTTGAACTGGGCATGAGCAATGGCCAGCGCATCGTCTATAACGACCCGCGCCGCTTTGGCTTCATGGACCTGGCCGCCACCAGGGATCTGGATGCGCACCGGTTTCTCGCAGGCCTGGGACCCGAGCCGCTGGGCAATGCCTTTGGCGCGCCCTGGCTGGCCGGGCGCTTTGCGCGCAGCCTGCGCCCGGTCAAGGCCGCCTTGCTGGATCAGCGCGTGGTCGCGGGGCTGGGCAATATCTATGTCTGCGAGGCGCTGCACCGGGCCGGGATTCACCCAAATGTCAAGACCGGGCGCCTTGGCGCGGCGCGGCTCGAGCGCCTGGCCGCCAGCATTCGCAGCGTCATTGCCGAAGCCATAGAGGCCGGCGGCTCGAGCTTGCGCGACTATGCCGCCGCCGACGGAGCGCTGGGCTATTTCCAGCACCGCTTTGCGGTCTATGGGCGCGCGGGCAGGGCGTGTTTGCGCGATTCCTGCCCCGGCACCATCCGCCGCATCGTGCAGTCGGGACGCTCCAGCTTTTACTGTCCCCGGTGCCAGCGGTGAGGCCATATGTCGTGCAGCAAAAGGGTGACGGGGGCGCAGGCTTGCGCTATGTCAGCGCCCGGAACAGTGATGGACAACCAGGAGCATTGCGCCATGGCGTTTGAAACTTTGCAGGTCAGCACCGAGGGCAGGGTCGGGCTGATCACCCTTGACCGCCCGGAGGCCATGAACGCCCTGTGTGAAAAGCTCACCAGCGAACTGGCCCGGGCCCTGGACGAGTTCGAAGCCGATGAAGGCATTGGCTGTGTGGTCCTGACCGGCTCGAAGAAGGCCTTTGCCGCAGGCGCCGATATCAAGGAACTGCAAGCGGGCAATTTCGTTGATCTGTATCTGCATGACCCCTTCGCCAAAAGCTGGGAAGCGGTGTCGCGCTTCAAAAAGCCTATCATTGCCGCCGTTGCCGGGTATGCCCTTGGCGGCGGTTGCGAGATTGCCATGATGTGCGATTTCATCATTGCGGCGGAAAATGCCAAGTTCGGCCAGCCCGAGATCAATCTGGGCGTGATGCCGG
>JALWUB010000130.1 GCA_026993275.1 Robiginitomaculum sp.
ACCGCTTGGCGGCCAACCCGGTCAGGCACGCCTGCACCTCCAGGCCTGTGATGAACGCCAATGCCTGGCCCCGGAAACCCTGGTCTTCGCCGTGCCGCCGGCAGGGCGGCCCTAGGGTCAAAACCTATTCAAAGACGCCTGCCGTTCTCATAACATTTTGTTTTTTTATACATTATTAAATTATTGTCGTCATTGCGGCGCAGGCCGCAATCCATCTTGATGCATCAAAATGGACCCCGGCCTCCGCCGGGGTGACGGCTTTTCATACAGAGAATCCGCGTTTCGTGTGCTTTGAAGGCTTTTTTTCAAAAGGAAAATCAAGATCGAATGAGTCTCGGCCTTAGAGCGCTTCACGTTTTGATAGAATCGAAAGCGCGCTCTATCTTATTTGTTTTTGTCGCACTTCTTATCCGAAAACCGGTTCCCATCCCGGATCAGTGTCCGGGACAGGCTTTTTCGGGAAGTGCTCTGGAGAGCAGATCTAGCCCAGTTCAATCAGGGAATCGAGCGTTTCGACGACCTTGAGCGAGGCCTCTTCCATCTTTTCGATCTCGGCCTCGGCGCCGGCCCGGTCACCTGCTGCAAACAATTGCGCAGCACGGCGGCCATGGGCGTGCACCAGCTTGTGCGGCTCTTTCAGGGCCGCGAAGGCCGGGCTCGACTTGATCGCCGGATCCTCCATGGAATCATACCATTTGCCCAGGCGGCAGGAATGGTGATCCGACAGTTCGTCCTCGGTAAGGTTGTTCAGGCCAACCAGCATTTCGGAGAGATTCTTTTTCCACAGATAGTGGTCTGATTTGGCGCGCTGGCGTATAAAGCCCCTGATGTCGCGGCCATCGAGACCAGCGAATTGCTGCTCGATCAGCTCTTGCGACGACCCCACTGCGGTGATCACCGCATTGGCATTGCCGGCGGCGGCATGGGCATGCTCGGCCATCTTGCTGACATTTTCGGACAATTCGTTGGTGGCTTCGGTCTGCTCGCTCAGCACCCCGGCCAGTTCGCTCATGCGGGCCGCATTGCCACTGACCATGCCTTCGACCTCGATGACCTTTTCACTGGCCTCGACAGAGAGCTTTTCACCCGCGTCAACGGCATGGCGCGCCTCACCGACCGCGCCCAGCAATTCCGCCATGTCGGCGGTCAGCCGGGAAATGCGCTTCTGAATGTCTTCGGTGGCGGTCTGGGTCTGCCCCGAAAGCGCCTTGACCTCGCTGGCGACCACGGCAAAACCACGCCCGGCATCACCGGCGCGGGCCGCCTCGATGGTGGCGTTCAGGGCCAGCAGATTGGTCTGGCTGGCGATGGCTTCAATGGTGCCGACGAACTCGCTGATCTGTTCGGCAGCGCGCGACAGGGTGTTCACGCGCTCTTCCATGCTGCTCATATTGCTGGCGATCTGCTGGCTGGCGCTTTGCATGTCATTGATGGCGGTCGCGCTTTCGCGGCTCTTGGTGGCGGCGATTTCCATTTCCTCGGAAGACGACTGCGCCGCGGCGCTGATCTGGCCGATGGAGGCATTGAGCTCCTCAATGGCCGCGGCCATGTTGCTGGCGCCGTCATTGACCTCGCGCACACTGCCGGTGATCTTGGCGACCGCCGCCATGGCCTCGCTGGCCTGCATGGAAAACCCGACCGTGCGCTCCAAGTCCTTTTCATCGCGTTCCGCCATGGCCTGGGCGATGGTCTTGAAGGCCGGGCTCAGCGAAGCGGGCAGATGCGCGTCGATATCAATCTTTTTGCCGCTGATGATGGAATCAACGACCGCTTGCAAGGCCGCCACGTCAATGGTGTCCGGCCCTTGCGGCAGTCCAGACAC
>JALWUB010000131.1 GCA_026993275.1 Robiginitomaculum sp.
CAGGGTGGTGCCCTTTGCAAGCGGCCCGGGCCCTTGAGATGAAGCGAGGATCGCGCCCTGCGGGTTTGGCAGAGTTTCGCCCTGATTGCGTTGCAAGGGATTGAAATAGACTCCCTGTTCCTGCTCCCTTGCGCCTGGTCAGAACGAAACTCTGCCAAACTGACGGCGCGGGGTTTACAGGCCTACGCCCTAGGCTCAGGCCCCATTAATCCCATGCAAAACATTGCCTCGGCTCTATTCTCTCAGAAGACGCCGTTTCAACCGCACCCCGGACTGGCGCGCCCTCTCCTTGCGAACATTCCACTGCCTGGAAACCGTTCCCTCTGCTATCCTCATATGGTTCTTGTGAATCTGCGCTCTGGACTTTCAAGGCCAGAGTGACGCAGAGACTTGAACCGGCGGTCCTTTGACGGCATCAAGAGAGCCATGGACACCTTGCCTCTTTCGGGTGTGTGCGCGCAGGGCTTTGAGCCGGTGCGCGACACCTTCACCGCCCTGTTTGCCGAAGGCCTCGAGCGCGGCGCCAGCCTTGCCGTGCTCATTGATGGCGACGTGGTGCTGGACATCGCCGCGGGCTGGGCCGACCGGGCGCAAACCCAGCCGATGACGGCGCACAGCCTGATCCCGGTATTTTCCTGCTCCAAGGCGATTTCCTCGCTGGTCATCGCCAAGGCGGTCAGCGAGGGTGCGTTGTCCTACGAGCAGGCCGTGACTTCGCTATGGCCGGAATTTGCCGCGCAGGGCAAGGGCGAGGTCACCGTGGGCGAGGCGCTGTCGCACCAGGCCGGGCTGTGCGCCATCCCCGGCAACTGGGCCCCGGAAGACTGGTTCGACTGGGACAAGACCTGCGCCCGCCTGGCCGCGATGAAACCGCTATGGCCGCTGGGCGAAGGCTCGGGCTATCATCCGGTCACTTGGGGTTACATTGCTGGCGAGATTATCCGCCGCGCCACGTCGCGCACCATTGGCACCATATTGCGCGAGGACTTGTGCGCGCCGGACGCTATCGATTTCTGGATTGGCCTGCCGGACGAAGAGCACGGCCGGGTGGCGCAAACCACCAAGCCATCCCGGGTGCCTGATTTTGGCCAGCTCAATGACTTTCAAAAACTCGCCTTTCTGAAGCCCTGGTCCTCGCCGGGCCGGCGCGGCGGCGCGGCCTGGCGGCGCATGGAAATCCCTTCCGCCAATGGCCATGGCACGGCGCGGGCGATGGCGGAACTGATCAGCATCTATGCGCGCGGCGGCAAATTGGGCGCCCGCCAGATCGTCGATGAAAACGCCCTGGCCGAAGCCATGAAAGAGCGTGTCGCCGGACCGGACCGGGTGCTGCCCAATGACCTGAGCTTTGGCGCAGGGCTGATCCGCAACACCCCCGGGCGGCTGGTCTATGGGCCGGGCCTGCGCACGGTGGGCCATACGGGCTTTGGCGGCTCGTGCCTGTTTGCCGATCCCGACCGGCGGCTTTCCTTTGGCTATGCCACCGCCAAACAGGATGCCGAGCTGGTCAGCGACAACCGCGCCCGGCGGCTGATCGCATCGCTCTATGACTGTTTGTAAGGTCTCCCAACGGCCAAACGGCACAAAGCTTGCCTGGTCCCGAAAGGCAGTGTTTTAGTATGGGACCATGGCCATGAGCGAAGACAAACCGGGCAGGACAAGGCGTTTGCTGACCATCACCGCGCTGGCGCTGGCAGGCAGTGCGGCCTTCGCCCTGGCCCAGTGGAGCCATGGCGCCATGGAAATGGCCGCGTGGTTTCTCGTCGCCTTTTGCGCCGGCGGCCTGGTCAGCCAGTTTCAGCGCCCGCGGCCATTCTGAACCGCCCGGATCAGCCTGTGCGCCGCTTCGCTGTTCCAGTCGGCGCCGCCGGAAAGCCGCGCCTGTTCGCGGCCGCTCTTGTCATACAAGATGGTCAGGGGCAGGCCGGACGGCGCCCCGGGCACGGTCAGCTTTTGCGCCAGGGCAAAGCTGGTATCGCGGTAAAGCGGCAGATTGCTGATCCCGGCCTTGTCCAGGAAGGCCTGCGCATCGGCCTTGGCGCGGTCCATATTGACCGTCAGCACGACAAAATCATCACCGCCCAGGGCCTGCTGCAGGGCGCTGAGAGACGGCATTTCCTCAACACATGGCGCGCACCAGCTGGCCCACAGGTTGAGCAGCACCGTGCGGCCGCGAAAATCCGCCAGGCTGGTCTTGCCCCCGGGACCGTCAAAGCGGTCCAGCGGCTGTGCCGGCGGATTGTCCAGAAACACCAGCTCCTGCATTGGCCCGGTGGCCAGTGCCTTGAGTGGATTGCGGCTGGCGGGGGGGCTCGTCAGCGCCTGGGCAATCACGTATAGGATGACAGCCGCAGCAGATGCGGCAAGAACGATCAGGACGGTTTTGCGCAAAGAGGACATGCGCCTTGTTTAGGCGCAAAAGGCGGCGATGACAAAAGACAAAAACACTGCGCTGTGGGGCGGGCGCTTCGAGAGCGCCCCGGATGATGTCATGCAGGCCATCAATGCCTCGATTGGCGTCGATCAGAGACTGGCGGCCGAGGACATTGCCGGATCGCGCGCCCATGCCGCCATGCTCGCCGCAACCGGCATCATCAGTGCCGAAGACGAAAAGGCCATTCAACAGGGCCTGGATGTGATCGCGGACGAGATTGCCCGCGGCGCCTTTGCCTTCAGCGACGCCCTTGAAGACATTCACATGCACATCGAGGCGCGCCTTGGCGAACTGATCGGCGAGGCTGCCGGGCGGCTGCACACGGCGCGCTCGCGCAATGACCAGGTGGTCACGGATTTGCGCCTGTGGGTGCGCGGCGCCATTGACGGCCTGCAAGAGCAGATCCGCGCCTTTCAGCGCGCCCTGGTGGCGCTGGCGGAGCCCCATGCCGGCACCATCATGCCCGGCTTTACGCATTTGCAAAGCGCCCAGCCGGTCAGTTTCGGCCACCATTTGCTGGCCTATGTGCAGATGATGGAGCGCGATTACGGGCGTTTTGGCGATGCCCGCGCCCGCCTCAACGAATGCCCCCTGGGTGCGGCAGCCCTGGCCGGGACCGCCTATCCCATAGACCGGGAAATGACCGCGCAGGCGCTGGGCTTTGACCGCCCCATGGCCAATTCGCTGGACGCCGTCTCGGCGCGCGACTTCGCCCTGGAGTTTCTCTCTGCCGCCAGCATTTGCGCCGTGCACCTGTCGCGCCTGGCCGAGGAGATCGTGCTGTGGACCTCGGCCGGATTTGCTTTTGTTGCGCTCAGCGACGCCTTTTCCACCGGCTCCTCGATCATGCCGCAAAAGCGCAATCCCGACGCGGCCGAACTGGTGCGCGCCAAGAGCGGCCGCATTGCCGGGGATCTGCAGGCCCTTCTGATGGTCATGAAGGGCCTACCGCTGGCCTATTCCAAGGACATGCAGGAAGACAAGGAGCCGGTGTTTGATGCGCATGATGCGCTGCGCCTGTGCCTAGCCGCCATGACCGGCATGATTGCGGACCTGCAGGTCAATACCGGTGCCATGGCCGCCGCCGCCGGGGCCAATCATGCCACCGCCACCGACCTGGCCGACTGGCTGGTGCGCGAAACCGGCATGGCGTTCCGCCGCGCCCACCATCTGACCGGCCAGATCGTCAGGCTGGCGGAACAGCAGGGCAAGACCCTGGATGCGCTGTCCCTGGAGGACATGCAACGCCTTGCGCCAATGCTCGATGAGCGGGTATTTTCGGTGCTCAGCCCCGCCGCCTCGATGGCCAGCCGCAGCAGTTATGGCGGCACAGCGCCGCACAATGTCAAGGCGCAAATCGCCAAGTGGAAGGACGCCCTGAAATGATTCGCACAAGCCTCGCCGCCCTCGCCCTTGCCACCCTGATGCTGGCCGGTTGCGGCCTGCGCGGCGACCCGGCCGTACCGCCCGCCAAGGGCGAGGCCGCGCATCCCGCGGCCCCGGACCAGAGCGGAACCCGCGGCAAGCGGCCCTGACGCGCAGGCGCACCAATGGTGTCATTTGTGCTGCGCCGCGGCGGAAGGCTGCTATAATCGGCGCCATGGTTTCCGGATCACGCCTGCGTATTGCCCTGGCCCGCCTGGCGGTGGTGCTGGATCTTTTGTGGGAGCGCGCCGTGCCGGTGCTGTTCCCGGCGCTGCTGTTCCCCGCGCTCTATACGGCCGCGGCACTGTTTGGCCTGTGGGACTGGCTGGGCGATCCGTGGCGCATGCTGGCACTGGCCGCCACGCTGGCGCTGATGCTGTATTGCGCCATCAGGGGTGCGCGCGGCTTTGCCTGGCCTTCGGCGGCGCAACGCGCCCGGCGGCTGGAGCAGGATGCGCATTTGCACGGCAGGCCGCTGGAACTGCTGGGCGATGCGCCGGCCCAGGCCGCCGATGCGCAAAGCCTGCGTCTGTGGACAGCCCAGCAACAGCGCGCCGCAAAGGCACTGCAGCGTCTGCGCCCGCGCCTGCCGCGCGCGGCGCTGGCGCGCCGTGACCGCCATGGCCTGCGCGCCGCGGCGCTGTTATTGCTGTTTGCCGCCATGGTGCTGGCCGGGCCGCAGGCCGGATCGCGCCTTGATGATGCCTTTGCGCTGCGCCCATTGGGCAAGCCCGATGGCGGTGCGCGCCTGGAGGCCTGGATTTCCCCGCCGGACTATACACGCCTGCCGCCGCATTTTCTTGCATCCGGCACCGGCCGGGATGGCACAGACCCGTTGCAAGCCCTGAGCGGCTCGGTCTTGCATCTGCATATCAGCGGCGCAGGCGCCAGGCCGGTCTTGCGGCATACCCTAAAGGGAAAAACCCGGCGCATCGCCTTTAGCCGGACCGGGCCGGGCGATTTCACCCTGGCGCTGAAACTGGACCAGCCGGGCCTGCTGACCCTGCGCCATCCCCTGGCGCGGCGCTGGCACATCGCGCCGGTGCCGGACCAGCCGCCCAAGATCATTTTTACCCGCAATCCCGCGGGCACGGCCAGTGACGCGCTGGGGTTTTCCTATGCGGCACACGATGACACGGGCATTGCCGCGGTGGCGCTGCAAATCGCACGCTCCGACGGGTCCGCCGCGCCGGAGCGCAAACCCCTGGACCTGCCCGCGCTGAACGCCAAGACCATCAAGGACAAGGTGGTGCTGGACCTGACCCGGCACCGCTGGGCCGGACTGGCGGTGCGCCTGAGCCTGATTGCCCGCGATGGCGCCGGGCAGGAAAGCACCAGCCAAAGTGTCGCCATGACCTTGCCGCAAAAGCTCTTTGTCAACCCGCTGGCCAAGGCGATTGCCGAACAGCGCACCTTGCTGGTGCGCACAACAGCGCCCTATGCGCCATTTCCCAAGCGCCCGCCGCGGACCGCCGAAGACGCGCGGGCGCAGCCGCTCTTTGCCGAGGACAATCCGGCCGAGCGGCTGGAGCGGGCGCCCGCGCCAGTGCGCCGCGCCGCCGCCCTGATGCAGGCCAGCCTGCGCGCGCCGGAGCTTTATTTCAAGGATCCGGCGGTCTATGCCGGTTTGCGCTATGCCGCCGGTCAATTACGCCTGGCACGGCGGCGCGCGGACCTTGCCGGACTGGATGATGAGTTGTGGGCGCTGGCACAATGGGTCGAAGGCGGCTCGCTCGCCGATGCCCGCGCCGCCCTGAAAGCGGCGGAGCGCGCCTTTCGCCGGGCGCTGGCCCGCAACGCCCCTGCGGATGAACTGGCGCGGCTGATGCAGCGCTATGAACGCGCCGTGAAACGCTATTTGCAGGCCCTTGCCGAAGATGCCCTGCGGCACGGCAAGATGGCGCAAAATGGCGGCGGCTCCAGCCTGGACAGCAGCCAGTTGCAGGACATGCTCAATGCTCTCAAGGCCCTCTCCGAGACCGGCGCGCGCGGCGATGCGCGCAAATTGCTGCAGGCCCTGTCAGCGCTGTTGCAGAACATGCGCATGCAACTGGCCGCCGGGGCCGGGCCCGGTGACGATCCGGCCAGCGCGGCCATGCGCAAGGCGCTCGAGGAACTGGGCGAACTGACCGCCAGGCAGCGCGAACTCCTGGACCGGCTGTTCCGCCAGAACCAGGCCGCGCAAGGGCAGGAGGGCAGCACACCCGCCGGGACCGGCCGCGATCAGGGCCGCAATCTGGCCACGGAGGAACAGGCGCTGAGCGGGCGGCTTGGCGCTCTGGCCAGGGAACAGGATAAGGCTGGCCGTTCCGGCACGGCCCAGGCCTTGCAACAGGGCGCGCAGGATATGGAAGAGACCGCCAAGGCCCTGCGCCAGGGCAAGGGCGATGAGGCCATGGACAAGGGCAAGGCGGCGCTCTCGGCCTTGCGCCAGGGCAATGAGAAACTGGCGGCGGAACTGTTCAGGCAGATGCAGGGGCAAAAGCGCGCCGGGCAGACGCTGGACCCGTTTGGCCGCCCGGCCGGCAACAGCGTGCTGGGCGGCGCTGGCGTGCGTGTGCCCGATATCATCAATGCGCGCCGCGCCCGCAAGATCCTGCAGCAATTGCGTGACCGCGCCGCCCAGCGGAACCGGCCCAAGGAAGAACTGGACTATCTTGACCGCCTGCTGGAACGGTTTTGAACCATTGAAGTATGATTGTGTTTATTTCTGCGCGCCAATGACGACTTCGCGGTATTCGGCCCACAAAACGGCGGTGCGCGCAAATCCTGCCGCAGCAAAGCTGTCCAGGTCCTCTTGCAGGGATTGCGGCTGATCGTCTTCGGCGCGCTCCATGGCCTCCAGCCAGGCACGGGTTGCGGCCACGTCAGCAAAGCGCGCATCATCGCCCCGGGCACGTTGCACAATGCCGCTGGCGCGCAGGACCTGCAGAGGCTCTTCCAGTCCCGGGTCCGAATTGGCAACGATATCGGCATTGAAACACCAGCCGCCTGCTTTCAGCAGACCCCGGCACGCAGACAGCAGCGCGCGCTTGCCAGGTCCGCTCACGTGGTGCAGGGCATAGGAGGAAATGACCGCATCGAAACCGCCTGCAGGCAGGCCTGCGTTCTCCAGAGCGTTGAAACCGCACTGCACGAACCAGGTGCGCCCACCATACGCGGCCAGCCGCGCTTGCGCTAGTTCCAGCATGGCGCTGGCGCCATCAAGGCAGGTCACCTGCACGCCATCAAAGCGCTCAAGCAGTCTTTGCGCAGCAAAGCCAGTGCCACAGCCCAGATCAAGGACATGGGCAGGGGCGGGCGTGTTCACGGCCAGAAAATCAAGGGCGATCTGCACCATCTTGCCCCGGTTCGGGTGCATCACGTCCATATCCGCGTCATAGCGTGCAATACGCTCGCGCGCTTCATAGGCAGCAATGCTGCTTGCGGGAATGTCTGTTTTGCTGGTCATGCCCGAGGCTCTGTCTTGATTCTGTGCGCCCGCGCCAGCACAATCAGCCCATGGCCGCCAAAAAACCCTATCGCAGCCCGCAAGGCTTTGCCCTGTTGCCGGGCTATCTTGACCGCGCACAACAGCAGGCGCTGCTGGCGTGCGTGCGCGAAGGGCTCAGGG
>JALWUB010000132.1 GCA_026993275.1 Robiginitomaculum sp.
CTGTCCTAACGGGTGAAGAGCACGAAAATGTCTCCAATACGACTTGCTGAACTGGCAGTATTTCGTTCGCGAAAGACTCTTGTCGCCGTGGCGGTTGTGCTGACCGTCATCATGGTCGCCGGCCTCGGCCTGACCGTGCGCAAGGCCGCCAACGATGTTGCCAATGCCTCGCACCGCAGCGCCCGCCTGGCGCAGATTCATGGAGACCTGGTCTCGATCAACCGCGAGCGCAGTTTTGTCATTCTTGCCGCCAGGGACAGCGGCGACCGGCGCTGGGAAAGCCGCTACCGCTCTTTGGGCGCGCAACTGGAAAAGCGCCTGCATGATGCCAGCACCCTGGCGGTCAGCCCGCTTGTCCGGGAAGCGGCCGAGCGCGCCCGGGATGCGCGGCGGCGCATGGCCCCCGACGAAGCCCGCGCCTTTGCGCAGATTCGCAAGGGCAATACCGTCAAGGCCGGGCAGATCATCAGCAACCCGCTCTATGTCGCCACCGCCGACGCCTATTCCAAGGCCGTGGATGATTTGCTCAAGGCTGCCTGGGAAGACGTGGAGCATCAGCGGATCACGGCACAGCGCACAACCCGGACAGCGCTCAGCGGCGCTGTCATCATCCTGATCATCCTCAGCGCCATCTGGTATGCGATCCTGCGCGATGCGGAAAGCCGCGGCAAGGCGCTGGCGGCGGCGCAGGCGGAATTGCTGGCCTATCGCGACAAGCTGGAGCAGCGCGTGCGCGAGCGCACCCAGGCGCTGCGCAAGGCCTGTGATGCGGCCGAAAAGGCCAGCCAGGCCAAGTCCGAATTCCTCGCCGTGATGAGCCATGAAATCCGCACGCCGCTGAACGGCATTCTGGGCATGGCCAAGGCCATGGCCAGCGAAAAGGTGACCGCCGCACAGCGCGACAAGCTGGAGATCATCGAACAATCGGGCGAGGCCCTGCTGACCATATTGAACGACGTGCTCGATCTGTCCAAGATCGAAGCGGGCGAATTCACCCTGAACAACACCGAGTTCGGCATTGAGGACATCTCCCGCACCTCGCTGGAAATGTTTGGCGAGGCCGCGCGCCGCAAGGGCCTCGCCTTTGACATCAAGAGCAATATCGACCCCGATGCCCGTTTTACCGGCGATGCCGCGCGCATCCGCCAGGTGCTCAGCAACCTTTTGTCCAATGCCGTCAAGTTCACCCGGAAAGGCAGCATTGAGGTGAGTTTGTCCGAGGAAACCGACAATCAGGGCAAGACGCATTTGTGCTTTGCCGTCAAGGACACCGGGCCGGGCATTCCTGCCGCCGCCCAGAACACGATCTTTGACCGCTTCACCCAGGTGGATTCTTCGCTCAGCCGCCAGTTTCAGGGCACCGGGCTGGGGCTGGCCATCTGCCGCGAGCTGGTGGAACGCATGGGCGGCGAGATCGGCGTGCGCAGCGAGCCGGGCGAGGGCTCCTGTTTCCGCTTTTTTGTCACCGTTGAAAAATGCAAGGCCCGGCGCGGCAAGGACAACGCGTCCCATGAATCTGGAAACGCCATGGAAAAGAAGGAAAAACGCGCCCTGCGCATTCTGGTCGCCGAGGACAACCCCACCAACCGCCTGGTCATCAAGGCGATACTGGGCAAGGCCAAGGCCGATGTCACCTTTGTCGAAAATGGCGCGGAAGCGGTCAAGACCTGGAAAACCAAGGCCTTTGATCTGGTGCTGATGGATATCCAGATGCCGCAAATGAGCGGCGTTGAGGCGACCCAGGAAATCCGCCGCATCGAGGCCAGCGAGCACAAGCCCAAGACCCCCATTGTTGCCGTCACCGCCAATGCCATGC
>JALWUB010000133.1 GCA_026993275.1 Robiginitomaculum sp.
GGTCGGCCTTGGCGGCGCGTTTGATGCCACCAATGTGCTGCAAGACCCGGCCTTGTGCCTGATCACCCCGATTGCCCATGACCATGCGGACTATCTGGGTAATGATCTGGCAGATATTACCCGCGCCAAGGCCGGGATCATCAAGCCCGGCACGCCTGTCATCAGCGTCCGCCAGGAGGATGCGGCGCGCGCGGTGCTGGAGCGGGCGGCGCACCGCGCACATGCGCCGCTCAGCTTCGCGGGGGAGGATTTTCAGGCGCGCCGTGAAGCGGGCCGCCTGGTCTATGAGACGGAACGGCTCCTGCTGGACCTGCCGGTGCCGCGCCTTGGGGGCGGACACCAGGTGGCCAATGCCGGTCTTGCCATTGCTGCCGCGCTTGCGCTGGGCTGGACCCGCGGCGCCATTGCCGCCGGGCTGGAGCGCGTGCGCTGGCCGGGACGGCTTGAGGTCTTGTGCCGGGGCAGGCTGGCGCAAAAGGCGGCGGAGTCAGGCGCGCAAATCATCGTGGACGGCGCCCACAACCCCCATGCGGCACAGGCCCTGGCGGCCAGCCTGCGCGCCATGCAGGCGCGCGATCCGCGCCCGCTCGTGCTGGTGGCGGGGCTTCAGCACGGCAAGGATGCGGCGGGGTTTTTTGCAGCCTTTTCAGACCTTGATGCGCATGTGCTCTGTGTGCCGGTTGCCGGTGCGCCGCAGCCCATGGACATAAAAGCCCTGCAAGCCGCCGCCCGCGGCGCCGGGCTGTCTGCACGCACGGCAGCCACCGTGCAGGATGCGCTCGCTACAGCCCTGCGCACGCACAAAGGCCAGCGCATTGTCGTGTGCGGCTCGCTTTATCTTGCCGCCAGTGTGCTGGCGCTTGATGCAGAGGAGGGCTGAATTACGCCGTGGCAACGGCGGAGTTGAGCCATTCGGAGATCTTGCTCTTGGGCATGGCACCGACCTTGGTGGCGGCCACCTGGCCGTTGCGGAACAGCATCAGGGTGGGAATGCCGCGCACGCCATAACGGCCGGGCGTGCCCGGGTTTTCGTCGATATTGACCTTGGCAATGGTGATCTTGCCGTCCAGTTCACGGCTCAGTTCTTCCAGAATTGGCCCGATCTGCTTGCACGGCCCGCACCATTCCGCCCAGAAATCCACCAGCACGGGGCCCTTGGCTTTCAGAACATCTTGTTCAAAGGATTCGTCACTCACGGCAATGGTTGACATGGTCTACTCCCTGACTTGCAGAACGGGGATACTGTCTGCTGCCCGCTAGCTAGTGACGGCGGGGCACTTCGTCAAGGTCTGCGCCTTTTGCAGCGCATCGTCCAGTAAACTGTCCGCGAGCGCCATCAGCACCGGCCCGTCGGTCCACAACAGCGCCGTGCGCACCCGGCGTTCGGGCCACAGGGCGCGCAGCAATTCCCGGTAGGCGGCCATTTGCCGCAAATAGGCCGGGGCCGTCGCTTCGGCACTGTCTGGCGCCGGGCGGTTGGACTTGTAATCGACCACCAGCACCTCCTGGTCCGTAACCACCAGCCGGTCCACCTGGCCGCTGACCCGGACCCGCTCGCCCGCCAGCACGGCATGGCCGCTGAGCGCCACCTCCGCGCGGCTGGCAGGTCCGAAAAGCGGCGCAAAATCCGGATTGTTCAGCACCGCAAACACCGCTTCGGCAATGTCCGCGATTTGGGCCTCGTCCAGGTCCTTCTGCATCTCCAGAAACTGCTGCGCGGCGGCGGCGCGTTCCATTTCGGGCAGATCGGGCAGGGTTTGCAGCAGGGTATGGATCAGGGCGCCGCGCAGCAGTTTC
>JALWUB010000134.1 GCA_026993275.1 Robiginitomaculum sp.
CAATGGTCGCCTCCAGCCCGGCAACATCGCGCTCGACACTGATGTCGAGATTGAGAATCTTGTTGCCATGGGCATCAAAGAAAAACGCATTGGCCTGGCCCTGGGCAATGCCCAGCACATAGACCCGGCGCGGCGTGCGGATCACCGCATCGACAATCGCCGGGTTGGACACCAGCACGTCGCGGGCATCGGCCGGCAGCTCGATCACCGCCGCCTTGTTGAGCGGCAGCACCAGCGCCTTCGACGCCGTGCCCTGGCCCTGGTCGATCTTGACATGCAAAAGGCCCGCCTCACCGGCGGCCGCGATGGGCGGGACGGCAAGACAGGCAAGCCCGGCCCAGGCCGCCAATATCAAACTGCTCAGCCAGGTCTTCATGCTCACTGATCCTTCAGCGCCAGCCTGGCGGGCTGGCCATAGCGATAGACCACCAGCGCCCGCGATCCGGTCTGGCGGGTGGCGTGGCTGCGGCTGCTGTCCTCATCCCCGGGCACCGCGTCGGCAATGCTGCGCAGGGCCAGGGAGAGCTGTCCCGAAGCCTGGGCACGGGCCAGCAATTCCGCATCAGCGCGGTTCAGCTCCAGCGTCGCGGTGGAGCCGATGACGACCTCTTCCTTGTCCTTGCCGTCCTTGCCGCCGCCATGACGGAAAGTCTGGTCAATCGCCAGAACCCGGACATTGTCGAGAATGGTCTTGGCGTTGTGCACGCTCTGGGCCTGCCCGCTGTCCTCGGCCTGCTGTTCCTCGGTGAGCAGCACATCGACCCGGTCATTGGGCAAGATGAACCCGCCCGCGCCGGTCTCTGCCGAGATTTCCACCGACACGGCGCGCATGCCCGGCGCCAGCACCGCGGCCATGAACCCGGCCTCGCCGGGATTGACCAGCTTGCGCGGCGACAAGGGCTCGCCCGCAGCAATATCCATGCGGGCGACGGCGCCGCTATAGGTTTCCAGCGCCTTGGGGTCTTTCTTTTGCGTCAAGAATGCCTTGTTGATGGCCTCGATGGGCCATTCCTGCCAGCCCAGATCTTCCGGCGTGACCCGGTGGCCCACGGGAATATCCTTGCGGGCGACCAGAACCCGCCCGGCCTGCGGCTCTGGCGCGGCTTCGGTGACGGTTCTGGCATCCGGCGCCTGATCGCGGCTTGACAGCTTGCGCACCATCAGCGCCGCGCCCAGCGCGGCCGCAATGGCAATGACAAGAACAATCATGCGGCCGGGATTCATGGGGTCACTCCTGCGTGTGCACTTGCACCAGGACCTGAAGTGACCAGAAACTTCTCAAGGCATGGTTAACAAAACCTCATCCGCCAGACATGGCGGTCAGGAAAATGGACGTGCCGGGCAGCATGATCAGCGCCCCGGCGCAAATGCCGATGCCATAGGGCACATCGCCGCCGGTCTTGAGAAGCCGTGCCGACCAGCGCCAGCTCTCCAGTTGTGCCGGCATGGGAGATTGCCGCACCAGCAGCAAGAACAGGGTCAGCACGCCGCCCGCCATGGCCGCCCAGGCGGCAAACATCAGCACGTCGGGCCAGCCCATCCACAGCGCCGCGGCGGCAAACAGCTTGGCATCGCCGCCGCCAATCCAGCCAAGGGCAAACATGACCACCACCAGAACCAGCGCCCCCAGCCCGGTGAGCACATGCAGGCCCACATCGTGCCAGCTCATGTGCGCCCCCAGTGCCGTGAGCGCAAACACCCCGATCAGCGCAGCGGAGATCCAGTTGGGAATGGTCATGGTGGCGGCGTCGTAAAAGGCGGCGGTCAGCATCAGCAATGCAAAGGCGGCAACCAGAAGGGAGAGCATGGAAGGCTCCTCGGGCAATGGCAACAGGGATCCGGGCGCCATGGTGTCAGCAAGGCGTTAACAGCGTGTTTCTGCGAATCTGCCTCCTCCATCGGCTGCGCCGCCACCTCCCCCGCTTTTCGCAGGGGAGGAAAGGGAAAGGTGTTTTCCTTGCTCCCCTGCTTGCGGGGGAACTGGCAAAAGCCAGCGGCTTTTGTCTGAGGGGGCTTCCGGCTTCTGATTTTCCCCCTAGAGCACTTCCCGAAAAGTGGGAACCGGTTTTCGGATAAGAAGTGCGGCAAAACAATAGGATAGAGTGCGGTTTTGATTCTATCAAAATGTGAAGCGCTCTAAGAAAAAGGCCGCCCCTTTCGGGGCGGCCTCATTCCGTTGGTCAAGCCGTCAGGCTTAGCCCATCTGATCAGCAACACTTTGGAACGTGGTGCTGGCGTTTTGCCCCAGCGTGGTCACAGCGGCAATGATGGCCACCGCAATCAGCGCGGCAATCAGGCCATATTCAATGGCCGTGGCACCGGATTCATCCTTGAAAAATTTTGCAGCAAACGTTTTCATTTTCATTCTCCCGAATTGTTGTTGCTAGCGACAAAGGCTCGCCGTAGCTCTTGCGTGGCTCTTTTGCGAACCCGGGGAGGACTATAGGCGTCCCCATTTAATGGGCGTTTAAGCGATGTGGTTAGTTTTTGATAAATCTGACCACGGCGTTTTGACCCCATGGCGTTTAGGTTTCATTCACCAGTGCGGCCCTAGTCTTGGCCATTGCCGAGCCTCTCGCAACAGGTCACGCCCATGATGCGCCTTCTTGCCTTCGCCCTTGTGTTGTTCCTGCACGGCCAGGCCTTCGCCGCAGAGCCGCAGGAGGGCACCCGCAGCTTCAGCGTCGAAGTGGACAAGGCGCGCATCCTGCGCCTGCCGCGCCCGGCCGCCACGGTGATTATCGGCAATCCGGCGATTGCCGACGCCGCCATTCATGACAGCCGCCTGCTGCTGGTCACCGGCAAGGCCTTTGGCGCCACCAACATCATCGCCCTTGACGGCCGCGGCCGGATCATCACCGAGCGCGACATCACTGTCGTGGCGCCGCATGTGGCCGCCATCACCTATTACCGCGGCGGCTCGCAGCGCACCTATTCATGCGCCAATGGCTGCGAACTGACCCCCAGCGTCGGCAATGATCCGGATGTCTTTGACAGCCTGCTCACCCAGCAAAAGGACAAGGCCAAGCAGGGCAGCGCCGCCGCAGGATCCGACGGCGCAAACTAGGGTCTGAACCCAATTGGCTTGCCCATTCTGCACGAGCGGATTTTTGTTCTGAACAGGTGGGATGGTGCAGGACATGGGGCATGTTCAAGACATTCCGACGTATTCAGGACGGAAATCCGCCGCGCCCGTATGGGTTTGACAGGATCACCATGAGGGTGCTCTCGCGTCCTTTCTCCCCATTGGGGAGAAGGTCGGAGCCTGCCCCGGCCCTCGCTTTCGCAAGGGCAGGCTGGCCGGGGATGAGGGGGTTCTGAAGCTGAAGATAAAACCCCGGACGGGGCACGTTCTGCAAGCCTGCACCCCCCTCTCCCCGCCGGGGAGAGGGGACTCTCTGAGCCTCGCACACCTCATCCTGAGCTTGTCGAAGGATGAAGATGGCACCCTCCATGGTTCGACAGGATCACCATGAGGGTGTTGCATGGCTTGGGCCATGGCCTGCATGGCCTGTTTTTGCGGGAAGCGAGCCATGGGCCAAGCCATGTGCAGGCCAGTTCCGGACACAAGTGCGCCAGACCGGGGCAGAAACAAGCCATATCAAGCCATGACATGCGGGGATAAGCGCGTGCCTGTCCACGCAAGGGCACCGGGATGGATAATCAGGATGTGCGGGGCCGTTTAAGAGGGCTCTGCAAGGAAGACTGAGATTGTGAATCAAGGCCCTGCATGGCCTTGCGTCCCTTCAACGGCGCAAGCAAAGCCTCCGTGCGTGCAATCCGCACCCCCTGAAAGCCCTTTCAAGAGCCTCAAGGCGCACTGCTATCCCAAGGAAAGCAGGAAGCAGTTTTTTTGAAGGTGCATCCGGGCAGGTTCAAGGCCTGCATTTCAGGATAAGAATCCCCAATGCAGGCTGAGCGCGCCCTTCAGGTGCCGTTCAGGCTGGTTGTTTTAGGGTTGATCATCGAACACATCCAGCGCCCCGGGCGCGCAACCCTTGGAGAGACCCTCATGCGCAAGGCATTGATCGCAGCAACCGCACTGGCCGCAAGCCTGGTCCTGCCCGCCACCGCTTCTGCCGGCTCCGGCCGTTATGGCTGCGGCGGCGATTCGGACGACCAGGTGGTGGGCGCCCTCATCGGCGGCGTTCTGGGCGGCGTCATCGGCCATGAAGTTGCCGGCCGCGGCGACCACACCGAAGGCACCATTGCCGGGGCTGTGGTTGGCGGCGCCCTGGGCGCCGTGGTTGCCGATGGCGGCGGCTGTGGCCGCGGCCGTCATTACCGCACCCGTTATGGCTATGACGGCGCTTATGGGTATGGCAATTCTTACGGCCGCCACCGTTACCGCACCCGCTATGGCAACGGCTATTACGGCACTGGCTATTATGGCAGCGGGTATTATGGCACTGGCGATTACGCTTATGGCAGTGGCTATGGCCGCCATGATCCGTATCAGGAGCGCCGCTACCGCCGCCATGAGCGCCGCGAACACCGCGCTTACCGGCGCCATGAGCGCCATGAAGAGCGCAACGGCTTTTGGGACGAACGCCATGACGGCCATGTGCTGGCCGGCGGTTATGACGAGGCGCGGGCTTTCCGCGCCGGTGAATGCCGCAGCCGCAAGGTCGCGACCCGCCGCCATGGCGCGCAAAGGGTGACATTGGTGCGCGAATGCCGCGCGGCCAATGGCCAGTGGATCCGCCGCTAAGCGCGTTATGGGGACGCACGCGGATGGCACGGCGGCCAGCACATGCTGGCCGCCGCTTTCTTGTCAGACGGACGCGCTGGCACGCTGCAGCCAGGCGGCCTGTCTGGCTCACCAGAGACCGCGCCCCCGGACCCGCCAGGCCATGGCACGAAACGCGCCGGATCAACATCAATCCGAGAACCGGTTTAACGGTTCCATCCTGCCATGAAACGCTTTAGGTTGGGCCATGGTTTGGATTGACGATGGACCCCTTTCATGAACCCGCTGATTTCCCTGGCTGCCAATGCCCCCAAGGCCGAACTGCATTTGCATGTTGAAGGCTCGTTCGAGCCGGAGCTGATGTTCGAGATTGCGCAAAGAAACGGGGTCAAGCTGCCCTTTGCCACGGCGGAGGAGATTCGCGCCGCCTATGACTTTGCCAATCTGCAGGAATTTCTGGACATCTATTACCAGGGCATGAGCGTGCTGTTGCACGAGCGCGACTTTTATGACCTGACCATGGCCTATTTGCGCCGCGCCCATGAAGATAACGTCATCCACGCCGAGATTTTCTTTGATCCGCAAGGGCATACGGAGCGCGGCGTCGACTTTGCCGATGTGGTGGGCGGGATCAGCCGCGCGCTCGATGAGGCGCGCGATCAGTGGGGCATGTCATCGCGTCTGATCCTGTGTTTTCTGCGCCATTTGAGCGAGGAAGACGCCTTTGCGGCCCTGGAGCAGGCAGTGCCGCATCTGGACGCCATTGCCGGGGTCGGGCTGGACAGTTCCGAGGTCGGCCATCCACCCTCCAAGTTTGCCCGGGTCTTTGCCAAGGCCCGCGACATGGGCCTGCATGTGGTCGCCCATGCGGGCGAGGAAGGCCCGCCGGACTATGTCTGGGAGGCGCTCGATGTGCTGAAAGTGCAGCGTATCGACCATGGCAACCGGGCACTGGAGGATGCCGAGCTGGTGGCGCGGCTTGCGCGCGACAAGACCTGCCTGACCGTGTGCCCGCTTTCCAACCTGAAGCTCTGTGTCATCGACGACATGAAGCACCACCCGATCAAGACCATGCTGGAGGCCGGGCTGGCGCCGTGCGTCAATTCCGATGATCCGTCCTATTTTGGCGGCTATGTGAACGACAATTTCGCCGCCCTGATCGAGGCCCTGCCCTTGAGCCGCGATGATGTGGCGCAGCTGCTGCGCAACAGCTTTGCCGGATCGTTTCTTGCGCCGGACGAGAAGGCCGCGGCGCTGGCCAGGCTCGAGGATTACCTGGACGGGGCCCCATAGACCAGCGGCGCCAGGGACAGGCCGCTGTGAAAATAGCGCGACCGCCAGTCCGAGCTCAGCCGGTCAAGCAGCAGGGCTTCGCCTGCACCCAGCGCGTAAAAGCTGACGCGGCGGTGCGCCGCCATGTCGAAATGCTGCAAAGAGTCCAGCAGGCGGGCGCGCAGATTGAGCGCCAGGGCGCCAAAGTCCGGCGCAGTGCGCCTGTGGCCCGCCGGTGCGGCCACCGCCTCGGCCAGGGCAATCTCGCTGTAGCGGGCAACACCTTCCTGCCAGAGCTGGAACTCGCCATAACGCCGCTGCGGCGCATCCAGGCGGGCAAAGGCGGCGCGGCGCGCAGCGCGCCAGGCGCGCACGGCATGCGCAAGGGCGGCGCCGTCTTCTGCTTGCAGCGCCCGGGCCAGGGTCCTGGCATAGGCGGCAAAGCCGGCAGCGACATCCGCACGCTCATAGGGAAAGGGATAATGCAGCATCCAGGCGCCGCTTTGGTCCGCGCTGCCAAGGTCCAGCGCCGCCAGGGCACGCCAGTAGCCGGGCGCGCGCATCTGCATCTGGTGAAAGTGCTCGTGCAGCAGGGTCGCGACCCAGGCGGCGCCATTGGCGTCGGTCCGGGCGGGCAGGCCGATGACCACGGTGGGCACACCGTCCACTGCCATGAAGGTCGCGCGGCTGGCCGGGTCATGGCGGGTCTTGCGGACCTTGAGCGCGCACCGCGTGGCCGGATCACGGCCCAAGGGCACAAAGCCCCTTGCCGGCCCGGCCGGGCAAAACAGCACCTCGCGGGCCTCGCCCACCAGCAGCACCGGGAAGGGCACCCGCGAAAACCCTGGCCAGAGATCGTCCCCGGCCTGGCGGGCGATGGCGCGGGCGCGGGCGATCAGCACCGGGGCCGGAGCGGTCCGGACGGTCTGGAGGCCAAGCGCAAGCGCAGCAATAGCAGCAAACATGGCGCCAGTCTGGCCCAGGCGGGCGGGCGCCGCACGTTAAATCTGGGCCGTTTGGCCCTTTTGTGCAGATCGAATCAATTATTGCTTGTCGATAAGGATTTTATCGTCTATCAATATGTGCAATCGTTCCGCCCGGCCTTGATGGCATGACCGTCAGGGCGGCAGCAAAAGGGGTATGCCAGGTGCTGAAAATTTCCCACGTCAACAAGAGTTTTGGAAAAACCCAGGCGCTCAAGGACGTTTCCCTGGAGCTGGGGCCAGGCCTGTTTGGCCTGCTGGGGCCAAATGGCGCGGGCAAGTCTACGCTGATGCGCACCCTGGCGACCCTGTTGCAGCCCGATTCGGGCAGCATCACCCTGGACGGGGTGGATATTGTCAAGGAGCCGCAGGCCATGCGCCGCGTGCTTGGCTATCTGCCGCAGGATTTTG
>JALWUB010000135.1 GCA_026993275.1 Robiginitomaculum sp.
CCATTGGAGACAAGCGGCGCAACAATTGCGCGTTTGACCATGGCAGGCAGTCCGGCAATCAGCACCCCTTCCGGCGCTGCCACCGTGATCAGCATGGGGCCAAGCATCCGCAAGCATAAATGCTGGACCTGGTGCGCCCAGAAGAGCCGGTCCGCCAGCGCGTCCAGCGGCGATTGCAGGGCCAGATAAACCACAAGAAGTCCGGAAAAATAGGCCAGGTGGCGCCACATCTTCGGCGCCTTGGCACTGTGCTGGCGTTTTGCCATGCCGCGCCAATATACCAGCGCTGCCAGCAGGCTTGTGATCATGATTGACGGGCTGAAATCCCAGCTTGACCAAAGCGCGGCGGGGTTCAGGACCTCATCGCCATGGGCCACAGCCGCCATCGCCCCCATGGCCCACAAGGGCAGGGCGAACAACCAGTGCGCCGGAGCAAAAGCCCCACGGCCGGAAGCAGGAAAAACTGTCATGGATGTCTCTTTGCCGTGCTGTTGCCTTACGCCTCTTCCGCGCGCCAATCAACAGATGGTCCCGGGCCTTGTCAGCGCCCTGCCAGGCGGTCATGCCTTGCCCGGATGCAACAGCCGCAAGGCATTGAACACCACCAGCAGCGACACCCCGACATCGGCGGTGATGGCGCCCCACATGGTGGCCATGCCGAGAAAGGCCAGCGCCATGAACAGCGCCTTGACCGCCAGCGCCAGGGCAATGTTCTGGCGAATCACACCCATGGTGCGGCGGGCATGGCGCACCAGCCAGGGCAGTTTGGCAATGTCATCGGTCATCAGGGCAATGTCGGCGGTTTCGATGGCCGCATCGGAGCCCGCAGCCCCCATGGCGATGGCAAAGCTCGCGCGCGCCATGGCCGGGGCATCATTGACGCCGTCACCGGCCATGGCGACAACGGGATAGTGCGCGGCAAGCTCTGCGATGACGCGCACCTTGTCTTCGGGCATCAGACCGGCATGCACCTCGTCTATGCCGACGGCCTGCGCCACGGCCCTGGCGGCGCGGGCATTGTCGCCGGTGAGCATGACCAACCTTTTGACTCCCAGGGCATGCAGGTCGGCAATGGCGGCCCTGGCGTCATCGCGAATGGCATCGGCCAGGGCAATCAGGCCCAGCGCCTTATCGCCCTCACCGGCCACGACCACGGTTTCGCCGCGCGCCTCGATCTGTGCGAGCACGTCTTCGGGGATCTGGTCCTGCACGCCGCGCTGCACCGCATAGAGCGGCGAGCCCAGCCACAGCGCCGCGCCGTCCCTTGTGCCGTGAATGCCGCGCCCGGGCGTGCTCGCCACGTCATCCGCGGGGCGCACGGCAATGCCGTCCTGCCGCGCCCGCGCCAGAATGGCCCGGGCCAGCGGATGGCTGGAGCGCGCCTCCAGCGCCGCGGCGCAGTCCAGAAGCTCTGTTGCGCTGGCGCCGCCCAGCGGGTAGAGGGCGGCCACTTCGGGCGCGCCCCGTGTCAGGGTGCCGGTCTTGTCCAGCGCCAGTGCCGCCAGCCGGGCCGGGGCCTCGATATAGGCACCGCCCTTGATCAGCACGCCATTGCGCGCGGCCGAGGCCAGCGCGGCAACGATGGACACTGGTGTGGAAATGACCAGGGCGCACGGGCAGGCAATGACCAGCAACACCAGGGCATTATAGATCCACGCCTGCCAGGACGCCCCGAGGACAAGCGGCGGCAGCAGTGCAATCAGCAGCGCCAGCGCCATCACCGCGGGGGTGTAGATGCGGGCGAATTTCGCCACCCACTGCTCCACCGGAGCGCGGCGCGCATGGGCCTCGCCCACCATCTTGATGATTTGCGCAAGCACGGTATCGCCCGCACGCTTGGTGGCGCGGATGATGAGCGTGCCCTCGCCATTGACCGTGCCTGCAAACACCTCATCGCCCGGCCGCTTGGGCACGGCAGCGCTTTCGCCGGTGATCGGCGCCTGATTGACCGTGCTTTCGCCCTCGATGACCATTCCGTCCAGGGCAATGCGATCACCGCCGCGCACGATGAAACGGTCGCCAATGCGCACATCGGCAGCCCGGACCAGCACTTCACTGCCATCCTCGCGCAGCACCAGCGCCGTTGGCGGCGCCAGGTCGAGCAGACGCGCCACCGCATTGCGGGCGCGGCCGACGCTCCAGCTTTCCAGCGTCAGCGACAGCGAAAAGAAGAAGGCCACGGTGGCGGCTTCGAAATACTGGTGCAGCAGCACCGCACCGGCGACGGCCACAACCATCAGCACATTCATGTCCGGAGACAGCCGCCGCGCCGCCGCCCAGGCCTTGGGGACCACATAACGCGCGCCAAAGGCGATGGCGAGGGCAAAGCCAGCCTCTTCGGCCAGTGGCAGGGGTTGCGCCCCATGGCCTTCAAAAATGTGCAGGGCGCCCGCAAGCCCGCCATGGGCAATATGCCAGGCCAGCGCAAAGGCCAGCGACAGGCCGCTGAGCACCGTATAGAGCCGCTGCCGGGCGAGCGCCGCGGCATGGCTGTCATCACCGTCTTGCGGCCGCCAGCGGCCCCCCGTCATGCCCGCCTTGCGCACCGCCCGGAGAATCGCCGCGTCGGTGGCCTTGCGGGCGCTGTCGCGCACCGTCATGCGCCCGTTGAGAAGATCAAAGGAAAGGTGCTGCGCACCGCCAACCAGCGGCCCGACGGTAGCCTGCAAGGCAGCCGTTTCGTTGGCGCAGTCCATGCCCTTGATCGCGAACACGCGGCCCGGCCCGGCCTCTGGCTCTGCAAGCGGGCCGATATCGCCGCACAGTTCCGTCGCGCCGGAATCACAGGCGGTTTGCAGGTTTGGCTTGTCCATGGCGCACCTTTTATTGGGTTCAAAACATGTGCGCACCAGACATAATCCCTCCAGCCGCTGGAGGTTCAAGAGGGGAAGATGATGTTTTTTTGAAGCGGCGGGAATCAGGCCGGGACCAGGGCCAGCACCCGCAACGGGCTGCCGGAGCCGCCGACGATTTTCAGCGGTGGCGCGATGACAATGGCGCCGGTGGCCGGCAACTGGTCAAGATTGGTCAGGCTGGCCAGGCCAAACTTGTTGGCGCCGTGCATCAGGGTATGGCATGGAAAGGCCGGTTCAAAGGCAAATGCCTGCCCGGCATCGGTGCCCACGGTCTCGACGCCCACCCCCAGCACATCGCGCTCATTGGCCAGAAACGGGATGGTTTCCGCTTCCCAGCCCGGCGTGTGCGGGCCATCCTCCTTGATGTTCAGGAAGTCCTCCGGGTCGGTGCGCCTGGACCAGCCGGTGCGGAACAGCACCCACGAGCCCGGCCTGATCTTGCCGTGCTGGTCTTCCCAGGCCTTGACGAAGTCGATGCTGACGAGGAAATCCGGGTCGGCCTCGACCTCGGCCACCGCATCGAGCACGCAGGCCGGGCCAATGAACTTTTCCACCGCAATGGTGTCGGTGGCGTTGTTCTCATAGTCCTTGCCGGTGATGAAATGGATCGGCGCATCGAAATGCGTGCCGGTATGCTCGCCGCAGGCAATCTTGTTCCAGTACCAGGCCGGGCCGCGCTCGTCATATTTGGACAGCACCTCGATCTCGAACGGGGGATTTTGCACGAATTCCGGCGGCAATTGCAGCACCGGTGTTTTGGGCTCCAGCGGCTGGGTCAGGTCCACCACCCGCACCGCGCCGCCGCCAAGGCCATGGCACAGCGCCTCCAGTATCTCGTTTCCGTTCATGATGTCCTCCCGTTTGTCATGCGGCGTGCTTGCCGCCCGTCTTGTCCAGCGCCTCTTGCAGGGCAATCCCGTCTTCATCGGCCAGCGCCGCCTGCTTGAGTGCCCGCAGGCGCCTATGGGCATTGGCTTCCCCGCGAAAGCCCGCAAGCGCCGCCATGATGACAGAGACGTTGTGCATGCCACGCTCATGCGTGCTGCCATAGCCCTTGAGCAGGCGTTGCAGACCCGCGATTTCACACGCCAGCGCATAATTGCCCGGCGCGGCCTCGCGGATGGCCGCCAGCCAGTCCTCGATGCGGCGCGTCTCTTGGGCAAAGCGCAGGCTGTTGCGCCGCCACGGCTTCAGTGATGCGATCAGACGCAACAGCAAGAACCCGCGCACCGACGTGGTTTCAATGCGGCGCCCCTTTGCGAACAGCCTTTCCAGCATGGCGCGCAGGCCCTTGCGCCGCAGCACAAGGCGGCCCCATTGCTCTGGCAGGATATCGCAAAACTCCTGCAGGCGCGGGTGCATGTATTCGCGAATGCGCACGATCTGGCCCGGCACCGCGCCCGTATCCTGGCGAAAGCGCGCAAAGCGGCTGGCGCGGGTTTTCAGCTCCGCCACCCTGATGGTGTCTTCATAGCTCATCGCCAGCGCCAGATAGCGCGCCGTGTCGCGGCTGAGGCGCCAGCCGTGCCTGCCGCCTTCACAGGCGATGTCCAGATCGTGCACCTCCGCCATGCGGTCAAGATAGAGCGCGCCATGGGCCGCGTCCTGGTAATCGGTGACGCGCTTGAGCCCGTGCAGCAGCATGGGCCGCACCGCCTCGGCAAAGCTGTCCAGACGCTGCACAAGCGGCTGCACCGCAGGCGCCGGGGGGCGCAGTGCCGGCATTGGCGCCGCCGGGGCGGCTTCGGCGCCGCCTTCGGCGCGGGCATGGCCGAGCGCAAAACCGCGCAGATTCTCCTCCACGGCCTTGCCGCCGTCGCGAATGGTCTGTTCGAACGCCGCGCGCGCAAACGGCAGCGCGCCGGAGCCAGCGAGCGCGCCAAACAGCACCGCGCTGATGATGCAGTGCGCCTCGCTGGCAGCGGCCTCCATGTCAAAGGCGATGCAACGCCCGGCCGCCGCCTGCACCATCTGCCGGACCGTTGCCGCATCCTTGCGGCCATCGCCCAGCGGTTCCTTTTCGCTGATGGCATAGACCCGGTGGGTGGAGGCAATCAGCGTGGTCTGCGTGCTCACCAGGCCGCGCAGCAGCGCCCGGCCCGCTTCCATCATTTCCGAGGCAATGACAATGTCCACATCGCCCGGCACCGGCATCAGCGCCAGCACCGGCGCCCGCCCGGCCGCTTGCGCCGCCGCTTCGGGGAACAGTTCGACATAATAGATCGTCGCGCCGGTGCGCTGCGCCACCCCTGGCACCGAGGTCGATTGCGCCAGCCAGCCCTGCGCTTGCGCCATCCGGGCAATCCAGCCCGCCAGCACGCCGCCGCCCTGGCCGCCCATGGCGGTGATGGCAATGGTGATGGGACGCGCCGTGCTCATCGCCTAGACATCCCCAAAGGAAAGCCGGGCGCGGGCCGCATCGTCACGGCGCTGAAAGAAGCCGATGACCATGGCGCGCCAGCGCGCCTTCAGGCGGTCCCACAGGCCGGGATTCTCGATCAGTTCGGCCCGGTAAAAGGACGGGCACAGCACCGCCGCATGGGCAATCTCGCCGCACACCCCGCAGCCGACGCAATCAGTGTTGACGCGCGTGACCGGGTCTTCGCGCAAGGGGTCCGGGTTATCGGCAATGGTCAGGGACGGGCAGCCGGACAGCCTGATGCAGGCATGGTCGCCAGTGCAGGTCTCGGCATCGACGCCAAAACGCGTGCGCACGATGCGCTGGCCAGCGCGGATGGCGGCGCGCTGCAGCGGTTTTTCGCGGCGCTGGCGGTTGAGCATGCATTCGGCGCGGGCAATGATGATCTTGGGGCCGCGCGCTTTGGTGGTCAGCGCCTCTTTCAGGGTCCGGACCATGGCGGCCAGGTCATAATTGTTGACCGTGCGCACCCATTTGACGCCCAGGCCGCGCACGGCGCGCTCGATCGGCTGATCGGTGACGCGGCGCGGATTGCCGGGCCGCGACGACGGCAGGTCCTGGCCGCCGGTTGCCGCCGAATAGCCATTGTCGACGATCACCAGCAAATTGTCATTGTTGTTGAACACGGCGCCGCCGACGCCGCTGGTCAGGCCGTTATGCCAGAAACCGCCATCGCCCATAATGCTGATGGTGCGGCGCCGGGCCCTGGTGTTGAAGGCCGACGAGCCGGACCAGCCTAGGCCATAGCCCATGGTGGTGTTGCCGATATTGAAGGGCGGCAAAATGGAAAAGAGATGGCAGCCGATATCGCAGGAAACATGGAACTGGCCCAGTTCGCGCTGCACCAGCTTCATGGCGGTAAACAGCGGCCGCTCCGGACAGCCTGTGCAAAAGCCCACCGGCCGCGCCGGGACATTGGCGGCCAGTTCCGCAGGCGGTGCCGCCGGGACGCCCTGCCCGGCCGGTTCCGGCAACAGCGCCGGGGCATGGGCCGCAAGAAAGCGCTGCAGGCCATCCAGCAGCACCGTGCCGGTGTATTCGCCCGCCAGCGGCAGCACCGCCTTGCCCACCAGCTTTGCCGGCATGTCAGCGCGGCGCAAGATGGCGCTCAGCGCCTGTTCGATATAGTCCGGCTGGCCTTCCTCGACCACAAGCACGGCGCGCTTGCCGGCGCAGAACCGGCACACCTCGTCCTCGATCAGCGGATAGGTGACATTGAGGCAATAGACCGGGATTTGCGTCTTGCCGAAATGGTCCGCCAGGTCAAGGCGCGCCAGCGCCCGCATCAGCGTGTTGTAGAGCCCGCCCTGCACGATGATGCCGACCTCGTCCGCGGGGCCATCGAAGACCTCGTTGAGCTTGTGCTCGCGGATGAAGCGCACCGCGGCGGGCCAGCGCTGTTCTATCTTTTCCACTTCATGGACAAAATTGGACGGCGGCAGCACCACCCGGCCATAATCGCGCACCGGATGCTCCATGGCGTCTTGCAGGGTGAAGGCCGGGCGCTTGTTGTCCCGGGCGGCAAATGCGCCGGTGACATGGCAGGCGCGAATGCGCAACTCCAGCATGACCGGGGTGTTGGACGCCTCGGAGAGCAAGAACCCCTGCTCGACCATGTCCACGATCGACGGCAGATTGGGGCGCGGATCGAGGAGCCAGATTTGCGATTTCATGGCGAAGGCGTGCGAGCGCTCCTGCATGATCGAGGAGCCCTCGCCATAATCCTCGCCGACAATGATCAGCGCGCCGCCCAGCACGCCGCTGGACGCGACGCTGGCCAGGGCATCGGAGGCCACATTGGTGCCGACGGTGGATTTCCAGGTGACGGCGCCGCGCAAGGGATAATTGACCGAGGCCGCCAGCATTGCCGCCGCCGCCGCCTCGCTGGCGCTGGTCTCGAAATGCACGCCCAGTTCCTCGAGAATGCCCTCCGCATCGGCAAGCACATCCATGAGGTGCGAAATCGGCGCGCCCTGATAGCCGCCCACATAGGAGACACCCGATTGCAGCAGCGCCTTGGTAACCGCCAGAATGCCCTCGCCCTGAAACA
>JALWUB010000136.1 GCA_026993275.1 Robiginitomaculum sp.
CGAGGCCGGCGACCATGATGACGGTCAGCACAACCGCCACGGCGACAAGAGTCTTTCGCGAACGAAATACTGCCAGTTCAGCAAGTCGTATTGGAGACATTTTCGTGCTCTTCACCCGTTAGGACAGGGAAAGTGACAGAAACTGATTAACATTGGGTGGATTTTTGACCGCCCGGGCAGGATTGGCGTGCTGCAGCGGATTGCCAATCCTGTTCTCCCTGTCTTGCCGGGCCATGACGGGCATGCTATGCCCCCGCCGGGTTGTCGGGATGCAGCAGCAGATTTTGACCTGCACTCCAGATAATCGTGTGGAATATCAATGTGTTGCCCTTTTTTTCGGGGGCGGCAGGAATTTTGGCGACAGGTGGGAAACAGGTGTCAGGCCAGGACGTACTCTCTTCCGGCGCGGCGGACCGCTATGCGAAGGCCCTGTTCGCGCTGGCCCAGGATGCGGGCATTGTCGATGTGGTGGAAAGCGAACTGGCGTCGCTGAAGGCGATTTTGCTGGCCCATCCGGAACTGGCCGCGGTGCTGGCCTCGCCGGTGGTCAGTGCCGCCGAAAAGGCGGCCGTGATCACGCACATCACCAAAAAGGCAGGCCTTGGCGCCCTGACGCACAGTTTCGTCGGCGCCGCAGCCGAGGCGCGGCGGGCAGGCCAACTGATGCACATGGCGGACCGGTTTGCGGCCCTGACGGCGCAAGCCAGCGGCACGGTGCAGGCACAGGCGGTCACGGCGCAGCCGATGAGCGCCAAACAGCAAAAGGAACTGGCCGCGGCCCTGAAAAAGGCCCTCGGGCAGGATGTAAGGATTTCAACGCGGGTGGACCCCGCATTACTCGGCGGGCTGACGGTCAAGGTCGGCTCGCGCATGTTTGACAGCTCGCTCAAGACCAAGCTTGAGGGGCTTAAACTGGCAATGAAAGAGAGTTGACGCTCATGGATATCCGGGCCGCGGAAGTCTCCGCGATTCTCAAAAAGCAGATCAAGAATTATGGCGCCAAGGCGCAAGTGTCTGATGTTGGCCAGGTGCTGTCGGTTGGTGACGGCATCGCCCGCGTCTATGGCCTGGATGAGGTCCAGGCCGGCGAAATGGTCGAGTTTCCGGGCGGCATCAAGGGCATGGCGCTGAACCTGGAAATGGACAATGTCGGGGTGGTGATCTTCGGCGAGGACCGGGGCATTCGCGAAGGCGACACGGTCAAGCGCCTGGGCTCTATCGTGGACGTTCCCGTGGGCAAGGAATTGCTGGGCCGGGTGGTCAATGCCCTGGGCGAGCCGATTGACGGCAAGGGGCCGATCAAGGCCAGGAAGCGTGCCCGGGTGGACATCAAGGCGCCGGGCATCATCCCGCGCAAGTCCGTGCACGAGCCCATGGCCACCGGCATCAAGGCCATTGATGCGCTGATTCCCATTGGCCGCGGCCAGCGCGAGCTGATCATTGGCGACCGCCAGACCGGCAAGACCGCCATCGCCATCGACACCATTCTCAACCAGAAGCACATCAACCAGGGCGATGACGAGAGCAAGAAGCTCTATTGCATCTATGTGGCCATTGGCCAGAAGCGCTCCACCGTTGCGCAGATCGTCAAGACGCTGGAAGAAAACGGCGCCCTCGACTACACCATTGTTGTTGCCGCCACCGCATCGGAGCCGGCGCCGCTGCAATATCTGGCGCCCTTCACCGGTTGCGCCATGGGCGAGTTTTTCCGCGACAACGCCATGCATGGCCTGATCGTTTATGATGATCTGTCCAAACAGGCCGTGGCCTACC
>JALWUB010000137.1 GCA_026993275.1 Robiginitomaculum sp.
GGTCAGCAATGCCCGGGGCACCGGGCTGGGCATGGCGCTGGTCAAGTCCCTGGCGGCCCTGCATGGCGGCTCCATGCAGGTGCACAGCGAACTGGGCACCGGCACGCAGGTCTGCGTGCGGCTGCCGGTGGTCGATGGCAAGGCGCTGGGGCTGGGCGATGTGACCCGCCTCGATGTGCGCGACCATATCCGCCGCGCCCAAAAGGCCAGCAACGAAATCGCCCAGGGCAAGAACAAGGCCGCCGCGGGATAGGCCTGGTCCTGAAAAAACCGTTTTGCATTTTCCCCCGGGATAGCGGTGGTTTTGGCCGTTCAAAAAGGGCTTTCAGGGGGTGTTGGAGGCGCGCACAGAGGCATTCCTTGCGCCGCATGAAGGCTGCAAGGTTATGCAGGGCCTTGATTCACAATCTCATTCGCGTGTGCAGAGCCGTCTCTGACGGTTCCACACAGCCTGATTATGCGCTTGTGCACCGGGGCGGGGACAGGCGCGGACTTGTCCCCGGATGTCATGGCTTGCCATGGCCTGAAATGGCTTGCTGCTGCCCCGGATTGGCGCCTTTGTGTCCGGAACTGGCCTGTGAATGGCCTGACGGATGGCTTGGCCGGGACACAAAACAGGACATGCAGGCCATCACCCAAGCCATGCAGCAGGCCTCCCTCTCCCCAAAACCAGGTTCGGGGATGAGGCCGAGACCATGCCGCAGCGCTCCCTCTCCTGCGTCACCCCGGCGAAGGCCGGGGTCCATTTTGATGCCTCAAGATGGATTCCGGCTGCAGCCTGCCCCGGACTGCGATCCGGGGCCGGAATGACGATAACGGCGATGTAAATGGCCCGCTTCTCATACAAAACAGGACATGCAGGCCATGCAGCAGGACTCCCTCTCCCCGGTGGGGAGAGGGCGGGGGTGAGGGTGCCCGGGCTTGCAGGATTTGCACCGGTCCGGATTTCACTTTCAGCTTCAAAACCCCCTCATCCCCGGCCAGCCCGCCCTTGCGAAAGCGAGGGCCGGGGCAGGCTCTGACCTTCTCCCCACAGGGGAGAAGGAACGCGCGAGCATCCTCACCTTGAGCGAAGTTGAAAGGCGTGGGTGCCGCCTTCACTCTTCGGCTTCGCTCAGGGTGAGGCGGTCAGTCGGCCAGGGGGCCGAAAACCGGTCAGGCTGCGTTGCTGTGCGGCACGCCGGTGAGCAGTGCCAGGATGGCGTCTTCATTGGCCGTATTGCGGATTTTCTGGCGCACGTCATGGCGCCGCATGATGCGCGACACCTGCGCCAGCGAGCGCAAATGCCCGGCACCCTCGCCCTCGGGCGCCAGCAGCAGGAAGATCAGGTCCACCGGCACATCGTCAATCGCCTCGAAATCGACCGGCGCATCGAGGCGGAAGAAGAATCCGGTGATCTCGTTCAGACCGGCGCAGCGGGCATGGGGAATGGCAACGCCATTGCCGACGCCGGTGGAGCCCAGGCGTTCGCGCTCCATGATCGCATCGAGCACGTCTTCGGCCTTGAGGCCGCACCGGGCAGCAGCCTTGGTGCTGATCAGGTGCAGTGCCTGCTTTTTGCTGGCCGGACGCAAGCCGGAAAAGACCGCGCCATCCTTCAGAAGGTCCTTGAGGGTCATGCCGTGTTCCAGATAGCGGCGCGTTCAGTCGCGCCGGGGCGTTTCCGCGCCGGGATTGAGCCAGCCAATATGCCCATCCGGGCGGCGGTATACCGCATTGAGAGCGCCATGGGCAAGATTGCGGAACAGGATCACCGGCGCGTCGGTCAGG
>JALWUB010000138.1 GCA_026993275.1 Robiginitomaculum sp.
GGCAAAAGGGCATGCACGGGGTCGCCATTCTGTCGCGCCATGCGCTGAGCGAACAGCCAGACCCGCCCTTTTGCCAGGAAGACCATGCCCGGGTGGCAATGGCGGCGGTCAAGGGCATCAGCATTTGCAATCTCTATGTGCCCGCGGGCGGCGACGAGCCGGACCCGGACGCCAATCCCAAATTCGCCCACAAGCTGGATTTTCTGGAGCGCATGCGCGGCTTTTTCGCCGACTGGCACGCCCGGAACCCGGACGAAAAGCTGATTCTTGCCGGTGATCTCAACATTGCGCCGCTGCCCTCGGACGTGTGGTCCCACAAACAACTGCTCAAGGTCGTCAGCCACACCCCGGTGGAGGTGGCGGCGCTGAACGCGGTGCGCGAGGCAGGCGCCTTTACCGACACGGCGCGGGCGCTGATTGCCGAGCCAGAGCCCATCTTCACCTGGTGGAGCTATCGCGCAAAGGACTGGACCAAGACCAATCGCGGCCGCCGCCTCGACCACATCTGGGTCAGCCCGGCGCTGAAAAGTGCTGCCCTCGCCCATGGCCGCGACGGCTTTGCCGCGCACAGCCAGTGCCGCTCCTGGCCGCGCCCCTCGGACCATATCCCGATCATGCAGACCCTGGCGCTGTGAGTGCCAGCACATCGGCCATGGTGTAGAGCCCGGCGGGCTGTTGCGCCAGCCAGTGCGCCGCCGTGAGCGCGCCGCGGGCGAAAATATCGCGGCTGTGCGCGTCATGGCCCAGCACCAGGGTTTCGCCAGGGCCGCAAAAGCGCACCTGATGCACCCCCACCGCATCGCCCTCGCGGGCACTGGTGATGAGGATTTCCCCCGCCCTTGGCGGCTGGTCCAGCGATTCGCCCACCGGCAAGGCCCTGGTTGGTGCATCATCATGCCCCCACCCCGCGCGCACGGCCTCCGCCAGCATCAGCGCCGTTCCCGATGGCGCGTCCTTCTTGGCGCTGTGGTGCAGGTCATGGATATGCACACCCCAGCGCCGCCCCAATTGCGCCGCCAGCTGCCGCACCTGGCCGGTGAGCGCGGTCACGCCCAGGGAGAAATTGCCGGCCCGCAACAGGGGAATGGCCTGCGCCGCCTCGCCCAGCGCCACCTCCTGCGCCGCGCTCCAGCCGGTGGTGCCGGTGACCAGCGCCGGGCCACCGGCCTCGGCCAGGGCCTGGGCCAGCGCAATGGCCGCATCAGGCGTGGTGACATCAATGACCACATCACAGCGCGCCAACACCGCGGCATCGTCCGCAAACGCCAGACCCGCCGCCCCGGCGCCCGCATAAAGCCCTGCATCTTCGCCGCACAGGCTGCTGTCCGGGCGCACCAGGGCCGCGGCCAGGTCAAAACGCGCATCCGCCAGCGCCAGCGCCACAATGCGCTGTCCCAGCCGCCCCGCGGCGCCATGAATGCCCAGTTTCAAAGGGGTCATGATGGCCTTCCTTCCCTTGCCTGGCGCAGCATCAGCCAGAGCGGGCTGCAACCGGGGCCGGGGTCGAGCTCCTCGATGACCTCGAAGCCCAGGCCGCGGTAAAAGGGCAGATTGCGCGCCTTGGAGTTTTCCAGATAGGCCGGCAGGCCGCGGGCATCGCAATAGGCCAGCATCGGCGCCAGCATTTTCTTGCCAAGCCCGCGCCCCTGAAAGCCCGGGCGCACGGCGACGGCGAACAGATAGACATGAGGGAAAGCGGGGTGCTTCCTGTCCATGCGCGATTCCATGCCAAGCGTGCGCAGCACCGCCCCCGGCCCGCCATGGCGTGTCACCGCGGCGGCCACGCGCACGGTCGGCCAAAGCGGCAAGTCGCGCGATTGCCCTTCACGCAGCCACAGGCAGGCGGCGGCATCCTCCCCGCCATGGCGCAAGAGCTGTCCGGCGCCGCGCGGCAGATAGACATGGCGCGCCAGTTGCGCAAACATCAGCTTTTGCGGCCTTGGCGAGCCCAGCGTCCAGTTCATCACCGCATCATCGGCAAATCCCTCTGCCAGAACCGCAGCGATACGGGGAATCCCGGCCGTGTCAGCCTCGATAATGCCTGAGTCGTTCCTGTCCATGCCCAACCCTAACGTGACGCCGTCCGGCCCAGCAAGTGGCAGGGAACGCCAATCAGAAACATATGATTGCATATGTTAACATTGACAACACAGAAATAAACCTGTAGTATACACCATTCCTGACCACAGAATGGAGCGTGCAACGTGATGATCTTGACCGGGTGGAAAAACGCCAAAGACTGGGAAACGGCAGGCTATGGCCTGAAAATCTCCTGCGCTGACCGGGACCGGATTTTCCGGCGCAGTCAAAAGCGCGTCAGGCTCATTCTTGAAATGCCCGGCGGCAAGCCGCGTTTGGCGGAAGCAAACATCAACAAAGCCAGTTTCTGGAACGGGACGTGCCGGGAAATGATCAGCAAGGATATCCGCGCGTGGATGCACGAAATTGGCGCCGCACCATGGCCAAAGGGCAGGCCGCCAAAATTCAGGGCGCACCTGAATGATGATGGACATTTGGTGGTTTCATGCCAGAATTTACGTGAAAAGGATTAAACCGCCATGTCGAAATATGACCCGCTTCAGCAAGCCTTGCTGCACCGTGACGGTTCAAACTGGCGCGTGCATTTTGACCAGATCGAGAAAATACTGGGCATGCCCCTGCCAGCCAGCGCCCGCAAATATCCCGCCTGGTGGAGCAATGACCAGACATCGCATTCACACACCCGCGCCTGGCTGCGGGCAGGCTGGAAAACCGCACAGGTGGATATACCCGGCGAGGCGGTAACATTTCGAAAAGTCACCAGGGCCAATACAGCCGCCATGCCTGCGGACAAGGGGACTGGCCCGCGGCATGGTGGCAAACCGGCCACACAAAGCCAGGGCAGTCTTCACCTGACCGGTATTCCTCAATCAGTCATGACCGTGCTCAAACGCCGGGCGGCGGCCAAGGGCACGAACCTTGAAAGCGTGGCGAAGGCCTTGCTGGAAAGGGCCGTGGAGCAAAGCGACCGGAAAGCGCAGGCCGCCTCCATCCGGGCCATGACGCCCAAAGGCCAGCGCATTGACCTGGCCGCCCTCATTCGCTCGGAAAGAGAAAAGCGATGAAGCTGGTCGTGGATGCGAGCATTGCCCTGAGCTGGTTTGTCAGGCAGGACGATCTGCCTGACCAGGCGTTTCTGCTGGAGAGCGAACAGATCCTGATCGCGCCGGACCTGATCTTTCCGGAAACAACCAATGCCCTGTGGCGCCTGGTCACAGCCGCGCGGATTACACCGGAACAGGGCTGGCGCGCCTTGCGGGCGCTGGAAGGGTGCTTTGACATGATTGCCTCTTCCGGGCCTCTGGCCGAAACAGCCTATGGCATGGCTTCGGCCCTCAATCATCCGGCCTATGACTGCTACTATCTGGCCCTTGCCGAGCGCGAAGGCGTGCGCATGCTCACGGCTGACCAGAAACTGCTGCGCAAGCTGAACGGAACGGCATGTGAAGCACTGGCCACTGGGCCAATCGTCTGAGCCGATGCGCCGGCTGCCGGGGTCTGGCTTTGGCACGAAAGCTGGTGTAAGGCGGGAATATGAGCTTTGCCGTGACAGCTTTGGTGTTCGGGTTTCTTGGCGGCTGGCTGCTGCTTTCCGGGCTGGGCCATATGGTCCGCGTCAAGGCGCTGGCGGGGGGCTGGCGCGCGCTCGGCGGCCTGGCGCTGGGCGCCATTGGCGCAGGCTCCGCCTTGCTGGGCTTCAATTTTGTCACCTATCAGCGCCTTACCAGCGAGCGCCCGGCCGCCCGCATCAGCTTTGTCCAGAAAGGGCCGCAAAACTTCACCGCCACCTTGCAGGCCACGGGCGCGGAGCCGCGCACCTTGAGCGTCAATGGCGATGAATGGCGCCTTGATGCGCGCTTCATCAAATGGCACCCGCTGGCCAATATTGGCGGCCTTGATGCCTATTACCGGCTTGACCGGCTGACCGGCCGCTATCGCGACACGGACCAGGAGATCAATGCCGCGCGCTCGGTCTATGCGCTCAGCCCCAATCCGGGCCTGGATTTGTGGAAACTGGCGCAGAACAAGCGCATTGCCCGCTTCAAGGCGCTCGACGCCTATTATGGCAATTCGGTGTATGCGCCCATGGCTGATGGTGCCGCATTCGAGGTCTATGCGACCCAGAACGGCCTGATCGTGCGGCCGCAGAACGAAACCGCCAAAACCGCATTGTCCGGCTGGAAATAGGCCCGGCAGAGCCCGGAACGGATCAGGGCGCGGCCACCGTCCTGACAGCGACACTGGTGGAGCCAACCAGCGCACCGGACTGGTCGGCAAACTCAAGAAAGA
Source organism: Robiginitomaculum sp. (assembly GCA_026993275.1). Lineage (GTDB taxonomy): Bacteria > Pseudomonadota > Alphaproteobacteria > Caulobacterales > Maricaulaceae > Robiginitomaculum_B. The sequence goes on from JALWUB010000138.1 coordinate 4,330, forward strand.
CGCGATTGGCCGCCGGGTCGTCGGCCACCGGCCCGGTGCCGGTCACGAAGACGCCGAAGGTCGGGGTTTCGCCGGTGTTGACGGCAAGATCAAGAATTGCCGATGGCGGTGCCATGCAGGCCCCAACGGCATCTGTCTGGCACAGGGAAACGCTCACCGGCACCGCTGCCGCCCCGGTACTGGCCCGCACCGTCACCTGCCCGCTTATGCCAAGATTGGTCGTCGCCACCGAGAACACGCCGGTTCCGGTATTGCCCGGAATATCGGCATAGCCATCATTGTTCAGGGTGGCGGCCACGGCAATCAGGTCGATGACCGGGTCCTGGGCGGCACGAAATTGCAAGGTGTTGACCCCCACGATTGGCGTGATCGGCGCCGCATTGAAACTGCTGGCGTCAAACTCCAGATTGGTGGGATCGATGACATTGAAGGGCCGGAAAGAGACCACATAGGTCTGCCCCTGGCGGCCATCCAGAAACACGGGCGTGTTGGCCTGGCCAATGGGCACATTGGTCAGCGCCGATGTGGCCTGATAGGCAAAATCCGTAATCGGCAGGCCGGTGCTTTTCAGAACCGCGCCAATATCGTGCGCCGGGTTGTCGCTGGCATTCAGGATGGTCATGAAAACCGTGACCGTCTGGTTGCGCTGCACCGAACGGCTGGAGGGCAGAATGGCGGAAACCAGGGTGGGCGGCGGCGCAGTGGTGTCGCCTTCTATGGCCGGTCCGGCACTGATTTCATAATTGCCCTGGCTGGCCGTCGCATCGGCGTGCTCAACCAGAATGAAAATGCCCCCGGCCAGGTCTGCCTTGGCAATGGTGAGGCTGAGATAGCCATTCTGGCTCTGGGCCGTGCCAATGGTGCCCGAAGCAAGGACGTTGAAGGCGCTGGAATCCAGCACCGTGACCTTGGGCACCATGCCAAGGGACATGTTGAACAGGCGCACCACCAGATCCTGGGCGGTATTGGGGGCGGCAATATGGAAGGCGTCTATGTCGCCGGCACTGTCAATGCGCCCCTTGATGGGCACATTGTCATCCGTCAGCGGCGTCGCCGTGCCGGTATTGTCGCCATGATTGTCAACCGCATTGTCAAGCAGGGTGATCTGGGCGGTGCCGCTGCGGGTGAAGTTTTCGCCCACCAGCGTGCCCGACTGGGGCGTAAACACACCGCCGTTCTTGCCAATGCTGCCCGCCTGGGAGTGTGCAATAAAGGGATAGCCATGGGCCGGGCTGTAACCGGAATCGGTGAATGTGGCCGTATTGTTCGGGTTGGAGACAGTCACCTCTATGGTTTGCGTGCCGATGTCCGGTGCAAACTGCCCGCCATCATAGTTCAGAAGGCCCGTATAAATGCCATCCCCTGGCACAGCGTCGCCCTCTGTGCCCAGATCATTCATGGCAAAGCTCTCTCTTGCACCGGTGGAGGTAATCCGGGCGGCCTCGACCTTTACGCCCGTGATCGGCCTGCCGCCTTTCTTGACAGCGGCAGTCACCGGAATGGGGTCCGGATAGGAAAGCTCGTTCTGCCCGGAGGTGTCCACGGTGACATCAAAGCTCTCGCCGTCTTTTGGCTGGCTCATGGCGATCAGGTTGAAATCAAAACCCGTGCCCGTGTCATTGGTTCCCTTGAACGTCCATGTGCCGCGGCCGGCCGCATCGATGGCGGCAGTATCCAGAAAAGCCTGGCAAATCGTCTCGCCGCCGCCGCTGGTGCCAACGGAAAGAGAATCGCAACTGAAGGGCACGGAAAGCGGCCCCGATGGCGTGTCCACGCTCAAGGACACGTTATTGGTATCACCCCGGGCAAAGCTCGCCAGCAAAACCGACTTGCCCACGGTGCTGTCAACTTCAAAGGGGATGGATGCGGTCCTGGGCGCACCAAAGCCGCCGCCGGTAAAGACCTTGTTCACGGTGAGCAGCTGCAGGTCCGTTGCCTTCTTCAGGGCCTGCACAAAAGCGCTCAGGACATCGGCGGCATTGGTTGGCGATTGCCGGAAAACCCCGCCGGTCTTGCTGGCCATGCGGCGCAAGACGGCCCCGGGCGCATCATCGCCATAGGCAAAGGTGGACAGGGAAATGGCCGAGCCTTGCGCGCTGGCAATGACGCTGGCCTCAGTGGAGGTCTTGCTGGTGGTATCATCGCCGTCGCTGAGCACGAAGACCATGCGGATGGCCTTGGTCAGATTGGCAGCCAGAAACTCGTCCAGCATGAGGATGGCCTCTGCAGTGCCATCGAAAAGCTTGGTCGAGCCCTCGGCCTTGTAGCCATCAATGGCGGTCTTGAAGTCATTGCGCACGGTTGCCCCGGCCCCGGGGTCATTGGCAATGGCGGTCAGGGGGCGGTCCCGCGTCACATTGGTGTTGAAATGCAACAGTCCCATGGTGGTCTTGCCGGTGGGCACGATATCCACCAGGGCCTTGGCCGCGGTTTGCGCCTGACCCAGCACGAACTGCATGCTCACCGAGGTGTCCATGGCGAGCACCATCTCGATGTCATCGCCCATCCAGATGATTTTCAGATCCTTGCGGCAATCGGTCCGGCCAGTGGGCAGCTCGATCTTGTAATTGGGTTCGCTCTGGGCTCCGCTCTTGGGTGCAGGAGCCTTGCCGTCCAGGCTCGTGTAATGCACCCGGCTGGTCTTGCTGCCGATGGCGGTCTTGGCCGCTTTCGGATCCAGCTCGGCCGGCAATCGCACCACGTCCCAGGCGGAGCGCCCATAGACACGGCCCTGTGCCGTCTGCTTCGAAAAATTGTCCTTTTGCGACAGATTGAGATAGCGAAACCGGTTCGGCACAGTGGGCCTTGCCGCAGGCCATTGATTGTTCATGATGGCCGGAAAGGGCGGCGGCACGTCGCTTTTGCGGGGCACCGATGCAAAGGACGAATCGCTGTCGCCCTTGTATTCATC
>JALWUB010000139.1 GCA_026993275.1 Robiginitomaculum sp.
TCAGCAACAGCCGGGCGGCGCGCTTGGACAATTGCGGCGCCGTCACCTTCCAGATGATTTCGGACTTGGCCGAGGCGAAGGCGCCCATGACCAGGCGTTGCAGCTCCCTGGTCTCGACCATGCCCGGGGCCGAGGTGCCGGCGCCAAAGGCCAGGCGCGCGAATTCGAGCTTGGCCGCTGCCTGCCCGGCGGACAGGTGCAGCAGTTTGAGCGCTTCCTCGCGCATGTCGCCGCTGTCTTCATCGTCCATCACCTCCAGGGCCGTGTTGATGGCGCTGACCGGGGCGACCAGGTCGTGGCACAGGCGCGCGCACAGCAAGGCCGCGAGCTCTTCAGCAGGCATGTCCACAGGCATTGGGATATCATTCATGATGGCACTCTTGGCGATTCGAAATCATCATAATGCGGATGATGCGCAGAGCATATGGTCAGGCCCGGGCCTTACCATAAGGTGAACGGCACCGGCAAAAGTGTGCAGGCTGCACCGGAGCGCGCCGGGGGCTTGGATTCGTTCCGCCAATGCGCAACACTGAAGGGCCGGGGTGCCAGGACTTAGGGTTCCTTAACCTAAAGGGGTTTGACTGCGGGCTCCGGCCGGGCCGCCTGGCCTGGCAAGCAGCGGGAAACGAGTAACATGCATGTGCCCATCCGGCCGCAAACCCTGCGCCGCCTGATCCAGACAGCCGATCCCGCCGCCCTGGCCGCGCTGGCAATTCCGGCCCTGCTGCTGGCCGCGGCATTTTTCAATCTTTATGCAGGCACTGGCAGGAACACGCCGCGGCAGGTGGCCAAAGCCCCCGCGCAGCAGGCGCCCCAGGACCATGTGCAGGCGCCGCCGCCCGCACCCCTGCCGGACATGACAGCGCTGGAACAGGCTGCTTTTGCCGATCTGAACCAGGACAGCCTGGCGCGCATTCACAACCGCGAAATCAGGATCAGGCCCGGAGCAACGCTTTCCAAGGTGCTGGAAAAGGCCGGCATTGAGCGCCGCGAAGCCGCCCGCGCCATCCAGGCGCTGGCCAAGGCCTATGATCCGCGCCAGCTGCGCGCCGGGCAGACCCTGGCGCTGGCCCTGCGCGAAAGCCGGGAGCCAAGCGGGGCTGGCACGGGGCGCTATCATCTGGCCGGGCTGAGCACCAGGCCGGACGCCACCCGGACAGTCTTGCTGGAGCGCGGCCATGATGGCGGCTTTTCCGCCCATGAACTGGTCATGGATCTGCAGGCCGGGCTGGCGCGGGCCCGCGGCACCATTGACCGTTCCCTCTATCTGGATGCGCTCAACGCCGGGGCTTCGGATGCCGTGATCGCCAATTTTGCCCAGCTTTATGCCTATTCGGTCGATTTTCAGCGCAGCATCCGCCCCGGCGACCGTTTCGACATGGTGTTCGAGGATTACCGCGATGATGAGGGCAAGATCATCAAGACCGGCAATCTGCTCTATGCCATGCTGGCACCACGCGGCAAGACCATGGCCTATTACCGCTTCGAGAGCAAAGACGGCGAGATCGGCTATTATGACGCCCAGGGCCACAGCGCCAAACGCTTCCTGATGAAAACGCCGGTCAAGGGCGCGCGCATTTCATCCGGCTTCGGGCGCCGCTTTCATCCCATTCTGGGCTATACACGCATGCACAAGGGCATTGATTTCGCGGCCCGGCGCGGCACCCCGGTCATGGCCGCGGGCAATGGCATCATTGAACGGGCCAGCCGCTATGGCTCCTATGGCAATTACATCCGCATCCGCCATGCCAA
>JALWUB010000140.1 GCA_026993275.1 Robiginitomaculum sp.
CCGTGCTGACAGCCGGTCCAGGCGATGTGACCGCCAGGCTGGTGCCCGCGAGCAATGCGCCGGCACCGGAAGGCCTGGCCGCAGCCGGTTTGACGGCCGAAGACCCCGCCGCGGGTTTGGCCGACGTGTCAACATAGAACCGGATGAACTGGCGGGCCAGATCCGCGAACAGGGGCACGCCCGCGCCCTTGGTGGAGTTGGTGAAGATATTGAACGTGGAAGGCTGATCGCCTATGCGCGTGTGCACTTCGCGGGCATAGGGCTGCAGGCATTGCGCCGTCGCCGGATCCGTTTCGCAAATAAACGCATCAAGCGGCAGGTCCACTTTCCTGCCCGCTGCCTCGCTGAAATCGGGCACGGCGATCACCGCCGTTTCATTATTGCCCGCCTTGGCCTGATCCGAGGCAATGGTCAATGTGGACGCGCCGATATTGATGGCGGCCACGGCCATGACCTGGCCACCGCCAAGCGACGGAATATGGATAATCCCGTCATTGGAGGGCGAAACACCGATCGTGAGAATATCGGGGGCTGGCGTATGCACCGCCGTCAGCAACAGCTTGTTCACACCAGAAATGGGCTTGGCCTTGATGGTCACGGTGGAGCCGCCAGAATCCGCCGTACAGGTATAGTTGAACGCCAGTTTGGCTTCCATCAAGCTTGTGTTCGGGGTCAGGGTCAGGACAAAGGCCTGATTTGTGCCGGCCGGAATATCGATGGGTGTGTTCACCGGCGCGGCCGGCGTTGCGTTGTCAGACTGATAGGCCTGATAGGAGACATCGACCTGGCTGGCCTGGGGCGTTTTCTGCTGGCCCGGCGCTGCCGACTGCAGCCTTTGGGTGATCGTGTCCAGGCTGATCTGGCACTGCCTGGCGGTGCCTGGCCCGGAATTGCTGATCGTGGCAAACACGGTCACGGGGGAACCGACGGTCCCCGTGCGCGCATTGGGCAGCAGGGACGCATTGATCTGGGGCAAGGCCGCCGCCTGCGCCGATGCCTGCCCAGCCAGCAACGCCAGGGCGGCCACGCTGGAAAGAAAGGCGGTTTTCAGGCCAAAATGATAAAAAGTACGCTTGCCAGAACGCATGATCATTCCCTCATCATCAGGTCGCGGGATGGCGCGGGCGCGCCACCCTCAGGAGTCAACCTGGATGTGGGAATTGCAGGCCTTGGCAACCATGCGGCGCGGTGTCGCACGGTCTCTGTAACGGCTGCCCGGAACCTGCCCGGCGCGGCATCAGCCGCCGCGACCCGGGGCCTGGATTTTTAAGCCTTGCTGCCCTTTTTGGCGCGCCGGGCACGGGCTTCTTTCATGCCGCGTCCGGTGGTGCGTTCGGGAATCCGCGCCGCCTTGCCGGTCAGACCGCGCAAATAATAGAGCTTGGCGCGGCGCACCTTGCCGCGGCGCTTGACCTCAATGCTTTCCACATTGGGCGAATAGAGCGGAAACACCCGCTCGACGCCTTCGCCGAAGGAGATCTTGCGCACCGTGAAGCTTTCATTGAGGCCGCCGCCATTGCGGGCAATGCAGACGCCCTCAAAGGCCTGCAGGCGCTCGCGATTGCCTTCCTTGATGCGCACCTGCACGCGCACCGTATCGCCCGCGGAAAAGTCCGGAATCTTTTTGTCGCCCAGAACGCGCTTGGCCTCTTCGGCTTCCAGTTCTTCAATCACATTCATGTTTCACTCTCCTTGGACGTCTTGCCCAGCAAATCCGGCCGCCGCGCCCTGGTTATTCTTTCGGCCTCGGC
>JALWUB010000141.1 GCA_026993275.1 Robiginitomaculum sp.
CGGGTCGGTCAGCACCATCACCGCGGGCTGCAATTGCAGGAGTTCATCGACAGTTCCGCGCTGCACCTGCGCGTGGGGCGCCAGGGCCTTGCCGAGGTAATAAATGCCGGACAGCAGCGGCTGGCGGTCCTGGTCGCCGCCGCTGGTGATCAGCCCCGCGAGCGGGCGCACCCAGCCGCTGTCAAACACCCAGCTGGAGCCCGCCGAAGGCAATGCCGGGGTCTGCAAGAGCTGCAAGCGGTTGCGCAAGGGCAGGGGCAGCACCATGCTGCCCCGGGCCTGCGTCTGCCCGGCGGCAAAGTTCAGGGTCTGGCGCGCCACAATGGCGCCATCCTTGTCCAGCGCCTGCACGATCACGCTTTGTGCACGCCTGCCCTCAAGCCGGTGCAGGGTCAGGTCCAGCCCGCGCACACCGGCCCTGGGCGGCAGCATCAACAGGCTCTGTCCTTCTCCCTGCGGCGGCGTGAACACCTGCACCGGTGCCGGTGTGAGTGCCGCGAGCGCCGCCATGAAGGCCCGCGCATGGCCATGGTCCAGGCCATCGCTGAGCCAGACGATGCGCGCCTCCTGTGGCAGGCCGCCCGCCTGTTTCAGGGCACGCAGCGTGCCCAGCGCCGCCATGCGCCGTGGCGGCCAGGGCCGCGCGCTGGCATCACCAAGCGCCTGCCGTGCGGCCTGGCGCGGCACAAAGCGCAGCGTTTTCCCCGGCGCCGCGCTCAGCAGAACGGCGACGTCGCCGTCAGCGGCATTGACCAAGCCGAGGGCGGTTTTGCGCAGCTTTTGCCAGTGCGGCGCACTGGCCCAGCCATTGTCCACGATGAGCACGAGCGGCCCCGTGGCCGGCGTGGCGCCGCGCGGGGTCCAGGTGGGCGCTGCCAGGGCGAGGATGATCAGCGTGGCCAGGAGCAGGCGCAGAAGGCGCAACCACAAGGGGGCGGAATCCGGTGTCTCCTCGCTGCTTTCCAGGCCGCGCAACAGGGCCAGCGGGGGGAATCTGATCCGCAGCGGTGCCGGTGGACTGGCGCGCAGCAGCAGCCACAGGAGCGGCAGGAGGGCCAGGGCGGCCAGCGCCCAGGGCGCACCAAAGTGCACAGCACCGGCACTCACCGGCGCACCTGCCCGGCAATGCCCTGATAGAGCGCCAGCAGCGCCGGGGCGGGTGCCTTGTCCGTGCGGTGGCACACCAGCGGCCAGCCCAGGCTGCGGGCCAGGTCCGCCATCTCCTGGGCATGGTGCGCAAAGCGCGCCCGGTAGGCCGGGGCCACGGCCTGGGCGCGGCCAAACAGCAATGGCGCCTCGCCCGCACTCTTGAGCGTGAACTCCACGCGCCCGGCATAGGGGAAGTCTTCTTCGGCCGGGTCAAACACCTGCACCAGAACGCCGCTCACTCCGGCCTGCCTGAAACCGTGCAGGCGTTCGGCCCAGACCTGCGCGCCTTCGTAAAAGTCCGAGGCAATGACTGCCTTGGGCCGTCCGCGCGGCGGCAGGGCGGCCAGGGCATTCGGGGCGCTGTCATGCAGGATCAGCGCCCGCATGATGCGCTCCAGCCCGGTGCGGCCGCTCAGCCCCCGCTGCATGTGCCCGGCGATGCCAACCCGCTCCCCGCCATTGACCAGGGTGATGGCGAGCGCGCCCAGCAGCACCGCGGCGCGGTCTTGCTTGCGCGCCAGATCCCGGGCAGAGGCCCAGTCAAAGCCGGGTCCGCCATCGCGCCACAGCCACACGGTCTGCGCCGCTTCCCATTCGGTTTCACGCACGAACAGCTGATCGGAGCGGGCCGAACGGCGCCAGTCTATGGCCCTGAGCGGGTCTTCATGGCGGGCACGGCGGAATTGCCAGAAGGTTTCGCCGGGGCCGCGCTTGCGGCGCCCGTGCAGACCGTGGACCAGGCTGGCGGCAAGGCGCCTGGCTTCGGCCAGCAAGGCCGGGAAGCGCGCCGCCAGGGCCTCGGCGTCATGGCGTGTGGCGGCCAGTTTGGAGCGGGCAGGCTGATGCACTAGGCAACCTCGCGAACCAGGCTGTCGATCAGGTCCGGCAGGGTCAGGCCATCGGCGCGCGCGGCAAAGGACAGCGCCATGCGGTGTTTCAGTGCTGGCGCGGCCAGTGCGATGACATCATCGACGCACGGCGCCAGGCGGCCCTGCAACAGCGCCCGGGCGCGCACGCCCAGCATCAGCGCCTGTCCGGCGCGCGGCCCCGGCCCCCAGGCGACGCCGTTTTGCACATCGGCGCGCGGGCTCTGGCCCGGGCGCGCCATGCGCACCAGCCGGATGATGGCGTCCAGGGTCTTTTCGCCCACCGGCATGAGCCGCACCAGGTTCTGCAAGTCGAGCAGCCCCTCCGCTGACAGCACCCGCTCTGCCGCCGCCTCGCGGGCGCCGGTGGTCGCCAGCAGGATTTCGCGTTCGTGCGCCGCATCGGGATAGCCAACGTCAATCTGGAACAGGAAGCGGTCCAGCTGTGCCTCGGGGAGCGGATAGGTGCCTTCCTGCTCGATGGGATTTTGCGTTGCCAGCACATGAAACGGCCTGGGCAGGTCGTGGGCGGTGCCGGCAATGCTGACCTGGTGCTCCTGCATGGCCTGCAGCAGGGCCGACTGGGTGCGCGGGCTGGCCCGGTTGATTTCGTCGGCCATCAGCAACTGACAGAACACCGGCCCCGGAATGAAACGGAAACTGCGCTTGCCGCTGTCGCTTTCCTCCAGCACTTCGGCGCCAAGAATGTCGGCGGGCATCAGGTCCGGGGTAAACTGGATGCGTTTTTCATCCAGCCCGGTGACCGTGGCGATGGTTTCCACCAGCCGTGTCTTGGCCAGTCCCGGTGCGCCGACCAGCAGGGCATGGCCGCCGCACAGAATGGCGCCAAGCGCCAGGTCAATGACCTCGTCCTGGCCCAGTATGACCGCGCCAATGGCCTTGCGGGCGCGGCCGAGCAGCGCGCTGGCGGCTTCGGCGCGGGCGACAATGTCGTCGGAAGTGGTGCCGGGCATTGCGTTCATCTTGCTTGCCTTTCTACAATGGCGCCTGTCTGGCCATGAAGGATGGGCCCATGGGCGCGCGTGCGCAGGAAAATGTCAATGCCCTGATTGCGGCGGCACGTCAAAACGCCAGCGATGATGGCTTGCCGCCGGTGCATTTGTGGCACCCGGAACGCTGTGCGGACATGGACATTGCGATTCACCGTGATGGCAGCTGGCACCATGACGGCCAGCCCATCCGCCGCCCGGAACTGGTGCGGCTGTTCTCGACCATATTGCGCAAGGACGAGGATGGCGAAACCTATTTGATAACGCCGCAGGAAAAGGTGCGCGTGCGCATTGCCATCGCGCCCTTTGTCGCCGTCGCGCTGCAGGTGCGGGGCGAAGGGGAGGGCCAGGAGCTGTATTTCACCACCAATGTGGGCGATGTGGTGCTGGCGGGGCCAAAGCGGCCGATTCGGGTCGAGACCGACCCGGACACCTTGCAGCCCACCCCCTTTGTGCTGGTGCGCGGCCGTCTGGAGGCGCTGATCAGCCGTGCCGTGTTCTACCAGATGGTGGACCTGGCGGTGGAGCGTGATGCGGGCGCGGGGCCGCAACTGGGGGTGTGGAGCGCTGGCGCCTTTTTTGCCCTGGGGCCGCCGGGGGTGCATTGTGGCTGACTGGCCTGCGCGCCTGCGCGCCTGTCTCGATCCGCTGGAGGAGGGGCAAGAGGCCCGGCCTGCGCGCTCGGATTATGACCTGAACACCCATGCGCCGCGCCAGCGCGCCAGCAAGCGCGCTGCGGTGCTGGTGCCCCTGGTGGAGCGCCCGCAGGGCTGGCAGCTTCTGCTCACCCGGCGCGCGCCCGGCATGCCCGAGCACGCCGGGCAGGTGGCGTTTCCCGGCGGGCGGGCCAATGCGGGGGAAAGCCTGGCCGCGGCGGCCTTGCGCGAGTTCGAGGAGGAAACCGGCATCAGCAGGGACAAGGCCAGCCTGATCGGCCGTTTCGAGCGCTATGAAACCGTCAGCGGCTATGACATCATGCCGTTTGTTGCCGTGCTGAACACGCCTTTTGAAGTGCGTCCCGACCCGCGCGAGGTCGAGGCGGTGTTCGAGGTGCCGTTTGATTTTCTCATGGACCGCGCCAACCATCAGCGCCAGTGGCGCGAATGGCAGGGGCAGAGGCGGTATTTCTATGCTATGCCCTGGCAGGAGCATTTCATCTGGGGCGCCACCGCAGGCATGCTGCACGCCCTGGCCGTCCGCCTTGAGGAGACCGGTTCATGCTGCGCATGACGCTTTTGGAAGTCGCCGTTTTCAGCGTTCCGTTTGCGCTGTTCTTTCTCTATCGCACATTCATCCTGCGCCACCGGCGCCTGGAGGGCGAGGCCTTCGATCCGGCGCCCTATCATGTGGCCTTCATCATCAGCGGCCTGCTGTCGCTGGCCCTGTTTGTGTTCCTGATCCTGCAACACAAGAGCTATCGCGATGTGGACTATATTCCCGCGCATTTAGAAAATGGCAAGGTGATCAAGGGAAAGTTCGTGCCGGCACACAAAGATCCTGATGCCGCCAGCAAGAGAGACCGCAATGCGCCTGCCGGACCGCCTGGACCCGAAAACCACTGACTGGATGCGCGATGCCGCCACCCGCAAGGTGGTGGAGGCGCTGCAGGCGCAAGGCCCGGACATGGCCCGGTTTGTCGGCGGCTGCGTGCGCAATACCCTGATGGACCGTCCGGTGGACGATATCGACATTGCCACGCCCCTGCCTCCCGAAAAGGCCATGGCCGCCTTGCAGGAGGCGGGCCTGCATGTGGTCCCCACCGGCATTGCCCATGGCACGGTCACTGCCATTGCCGATGGCCGCCCGTTCGAGGTCACCAGCCTGCGGGAGGATATCGAGACCGATGGCCGCCATGCCCAGGTGCAGTTTGGCACGGACTGGGAGAAGGATTCCCGGCGCCGTGATTTTCGCTTCAACGCCATTTATGCCGACCCGGACAGCGGCGCGCTTTATGACCCGCAGCATGGCATAGAAGATGCGCTCAAGGGCGTGGTGGCGTTTGTGGGTGACCCGGAAACCCGCATCAAGGAAGATTATTTGCGCATTTTGCGCTATTTTCGCTTTTTTGCCTGGTATGGCTCCGGCCGCCCGGACCGCGACGCAGTCAAGGCCTGCGCGCGCTGCAAGGACGGCATGGCGGCGCTGTCGGCAGAGCGCATCTGGAAAGAGCTTGAGAAGCTGCTGTCCGCGCCCGACCCGTCGCGGGCCTTGCGCTGGATGCGCACTGCCGAGGTGTTGCAGGTGATCCTGCCCGAGTCCATTCATGTTGACCGTGCCTGTGCGCTGATCGCAATTGAGCAGGAACAGGGCTGGGCGCCTGATCCGCTATTGCGCCTGATGGCGATGATTGACTCGCGCCGCTGGGCCAAGGTGGCGGCCCGGCTGAAGCTCTCCAATGCCCAGAAAAACCGCCTCAAGGCCTGGCACGATGCCGGCGCGGTCGATCCGGACGAGGACTATATGGATGTCTCGCGCCGGTTTTACCGCAAGGTCGTTGCCGGTTATGTGGATGCGGCGCGCATCGCCATGGGCACGCTGGACGAGCGCGCCCGGCGCAGGGTGCAGGACCTGATGGAGTTTGCGCAAGAGTGGGAGCGCCCGGTGTTTCCGGTGCAGGCAAGGGACCTGATCGCCGAGGGCTACAAGGAAGGCCGTGAACTGGGCGATCTGTTGTGGGATCTGGAGGACGAGTGGATCCGCTCCGGCTTCGCCCTGTCCAAGTCCGAACTGATCGCCAAGATCGGCAATCTTGGCACCGGCGGCAAATCCGGCGGTCAGGGGTAGGGCGCCACAGCGGCTTATGGCCGCCGCAGCATAATCCCAAAACCTGCCTTTTCCATGAAAAAAGGGGTCCCCGGGCGGCATGCCCGAAGACCCCCTGGTCTGGTTGTGCAGCCGGGGCTGTTATTCAGACTTTTCCTTCTGGCTTTTCAGGGCCTCGCCAAGAATGTCGCCCAGAGACGCGCCGGAGTCGGTGGAGCCATATTGTTCGATGGCTTCCTTCTCCTGCTCCATTTCCAGCGCCTTGACCGACAGCGAGATGCGCCGCGAGGCCTTGTCCACATTGGTGATCTTGGCATCGACCTTGTCGCCGACGGCAAAACGCTCGGGGCGCTGCTCGTTGCGATCGCGCGACAGATCGGACTTGCGGATGAAGGCCTTGATCTTGTCGTCTTCGCCAAGCCGCACTTCAATGCCGCCAGAGGTGACTTCGCTGACCGTGCAGGTGACCACATCGCCGCGGCGGTAGCCGCCTTCGGCCATGGGGTCGCCCTCAAGCTGCTTGATGCCCAGCGAAATGCGCTCCTTGCTGGTATCGATGTCGAGCACCTTGGCCTTGACGATGTCGCCCTTCTTGTAATCGGCAATGGCCTGCTCGCCGGGCTTGTCCCAGGACAGGTCCGAGAGGTGCGCCATGCCGTCAATCATGCCGTCAAGGCCAATGAACAGGCCAAATTCGGTGATGTTCTTGACTTCGCCCTCGACAACGGAGCCAACCGGGTGCTTCTCGGCAAAGGCTTCCCACGGATTGTCGGCGCATTGCTTGATGCCCAGCGAAATGCGGCGTTTGTCCGGATCCACATCGAGCACCTCGACCTCGACCTCCTGGGAGGTGGAGACGATCTTGCCCGGGTGGACATTCTTCTTGGTCCAGCTCATTTCGGTGACGTGCACCAGGCCTTCAATGCCGGGCTCCAGTTCCACAAAGGCGCCGTATTCGGTGATGTTGGTGATGCGGCCGGTAAAGCGCGCGCCAACCGGGTATTTGGCGGCCACGCCTTCCCAGGGGTCGGCCTGCAATTGCTTCATGCCCAGCGAAATGCGCTGGCTGTCCGGGTTGATCTTGACGATCTGCACTTCGATCTTGTCGCCAACGCTGAGCACCTGGCTGGGATGATTGACCCGGCGCCAGCTCATGTCGGTGACGTGCAGCAGGCCGTCAATGCCGCCCAGATCAACAAAGGCGCCGTAATCGGTGATGTTCTTGACCACGCCCTCGCGCACTTCGCCCTCGTGCAGCTGGTTGATCAGTTCGGCGCGCTGTTCGGCGCGGGATTCTTCCAGAATGGCGCGGCGCGATACCACGATATTGCCGCGCGGGCGGTCCATCTTGAGAATCGCGAAAGGCTGTTCACGGCCCATGAGCGGACCAATGTCCCGCACCGGGCGGATATCGACCTGGCTGCCCGGCA
>JALWUB010000142.1 GCA_026993275.1 Robiginitomaculum sp.
TAGGCGGTGCAGACCTCGGTGGTCAGGGTAAAGCCCGGCGGCACCGGCAGGCCCAGGGCCGACATTTCGGCCAGATTGGCGCCCTTGCCGCCCAGCAGGTTCTTCATGCCTGCATCGCCCTCGGCGCCGCCGCCGCCAAAGGCATATACCCACTTTTTTGAGGTTTTCGTGCTGCTCATGCCAGTGTCCCCTTACCCCGTGATCTTGTCAAAATCAGCCACACCCCGCAGGCTTTCGCGGAACATGTTCAACAGCCGCAGCCGGTTGGCGCGCAAGGCCGGATCGTCCGCATTGACGGTCACATGGTCAAAAAACGCATCCACCACTGGCCGCAAGGGCGCCAGCGCCGCCATGGCCGCCTCGTAATCTTCCTCCTCCAGGGCCTTGCCGGCCTGTTCCGTGGCATCACGCAATGCGGCAAAAAGCGCCTTTTCCTCGGCTTGCACAAAAAGCGCCGGGTCCGGCGCGCCGGTGATGGCCGCGCCGTCCCTTTTCTCTTCAATGCGCACTATGCTGGCTGCCCGCTTGGCCCCGGCCAGCAATTGTGCTCCGTCCGGGGTTGCAAGAAACGCTTCCAGCGCCCCCACCCGGTTGGTGATGGCCACCAGATCGTCCGCTTCCGGTGAAATCACCGCATCAATCAGGTCGTGACGGGCGCCGGAGTCGCGCAGATAGACTTTCAGCCGGTCATGAAAAAAGGCGAGAAGATTTGCCGTTATCGCCTGGGCCGGGCTTTCTCCTTCTTCGATCAATGCCGCCGCCCCTGCGGCTTGTCCTGACCAGTCGTCAATCAGCGGCAATGTTACCTTTTTTAGCTGAAGTCTCACCCCGTTCTCCAGCACCAGCCGGATTACCCCCAGCGCAGCCCGTCTCAGCGCATAGGGGTCCTTTGAGCCGGTGGGTTTTTCATCAATTGCCCAAAAGCCCGTCAGGGTGTCGAGCTTGTCGGCGAGCGCCACGGCAACGCTGACCGGGGCAGTGGGCACCGAATCATGCGGCCCCTGCGGCTTGTAATGATCGGCGATGGCATCGGCGACCGCCGCGTTTTCCCCGCCTTGCAAGGCATAATAGCGGCCCATCACCCCCTGCAGGGCGGGGAATTCCACCACCATTTCGGTGACCAGATCGGCCTTGGCCAGGCGCGCGGCGCGCTCTGCCAGGTCCGGGTCGGCGCCGGTGAGCGGCGCCAGTTTGCGCGCCAGCGCCGCCACCCGTTCGCTCTTGTCATGAACGCTGCCAAGCTTTTGATGAAACACCACATCGCGCAATGTGTCCACGCGCGCTTCCAGCGGCGTTTTCAGGTCCGTGTCCCAGAAATAGCGCGCGTCATCGAGGCGCGCCGTCAGCACCCGCTCATTGCCCGCAACAATGGCCTTGCCGCCATCCGGGGCCTCCAGATTGGCGATCACGATAAAATGCGGCGCCAGGGCGCCGGTTTTCGGATCGCGCAGGGAAAAGTATTTCTGGTTCTTGGCCATGCTCAGCTGGATCACTTCCGGCGGCAGCGCCAGAAAGGCCGGGTCCATGGCGCCGATGAGTGCCACTGGCCATTCGGCGAGCCCGGTGACCTCGTCCAGCAGAGCCGGGTTTGGCACCAGCTCCAGGCCGTGGGCTTCACACAAAGCCGCCATTTGCGCCTCGATGCGCGCCTTGCGCGCGGCCGCATCCACCAGCACATGGCCCTGTCCAGCCAGGATCTGTTGATAGTTTTCAAATCCTGTGACCGCAAACGGACCCGGGCCCATCACCCGGTGGCCAAAGGTGTGCGCCGTGGTGCGCAGCCCGGCGGCCTCGAAATCCACCCGCTGCCCATCCAGCAGGCACAGAATATTGTGCAGCGGCCGCACCCAGCGAAAATCGCCCGCGCCCCATTTCATCGATTTGGGCCAGGGAAAGCCGCGCATGATCTTCGGCACGATCTGCGCCAAGGCCTCAGCCGCGCCAAGGCCGGGCTTTTCAATGATGGCAACGTAAAACGCGCCCTTCCTGTCCTCGCGGATTTCGCAAAGCTCAAGGCTTGCCAGGCCGGCGCCGCGCAAGAACCCGTCCAGCGCCTTTTGCGGCGCGCCGACGCGCGGGCCCTTGCGCTCTTCGCGCACATCGGCGGCCCTGTCCGGCAGATCGTCGATCACCGCCACCAGGCGGCGCGGCCCGGCAAAGCTGCGCACCGCCGCAAAGGCAAAGCCCGCATCCTTCAGCGCCCCGCCCAGCAGGCGCGCCAGGTCCTCCGCTGCGCGGCTCTGCATCCGCGCCGGGATTTCTTCGCTGAACAGTTCAAGCAGGAGTTCGCTCATGCCTCTCCCCCGTCGATCCTGACCCATTCGCGGGCGCAGGCCTTGGCCAGGTCGCGCACCCGGGCGATATAGGCGGCGCGCTCGGTGGCGGAGACAACGCCGCGGGCGTCGAGCATGTTGAAGGCATGACTGGCCTTGAGGACGAAATCATAGGCCGGCAGCGGCAGATTGCGCGCCAGCAGGTCCTGGCACTGGCGTTCGGCGTCGGCAAACCAGCGCGTGAACATGGCCGTATCGGCGGCTTCGAAATTGAAGGCGGAAAATTCGCGCTCGTTCTCCAGGAACACGTCGCCATATGTGAGGCCGGTGCCGTTGAAATCCAGATCATAGACGCTGTCCACGCCCTGCACATAGGTAGCCAGGCGCTCCAGCCCATAGGTCAGTTCGCCGGACACCGGATGCACGTCGAGGCCGCCGACCTGCTGGAAATAGGTGAACTGGCTGACCTCCATGCCGTCGCACCAGACCTCCCAGCCCAGCCCCCAGGCGCCGACAGTGGGGTTTTCCCAGTCATCCTCGACAAAGCGCACATCATGCAGACCCATGTCGATGCCAATCGCGGCCAGGCTTTGCAGATAGAGATCCTGGATATTGTCCGGGTTTGGCTTGAGAATGACCTGAAACTGGTAATAGCGCTGCAACCGGTTGGGATTCTGGCCATAACGGCCATCGGCGGGGCGGCGCGATGGCTGCACATAGGCAGCGCGCCACGGCTTTGGCCCGAGCGCGCGCAAGGTCGTCGCCGGGTGCAGGGTGCCGGCGCCCACCTCCACGTCATAGGGCTGCAAAATGGCGCATCCCTCACCTGCCCAATAGCGCTGCAGGGTGAGGATCAGCTCCTGAAAGCTCAACGGGCGGGATGGCTGCGTGCTCATGGCGCCTGACCTATCGGCGCGCGCCCCAAAGGGCAAGGGCCATGCGGCCCGCCAGGGTGAAATTATGCATCCAGCGGCACCGGCGCGCGGCCGTTCAATATGGCCTCCGCTGCCGGGGTCCAGCGCCCCCCCGGCCCGTGCAGAACCAGGGGCGGCAGCAGGGTCAGCGGCGTTTTGACGTTCTTGCGGGCGCGCACGATGATGCGGTGCGCCGCCGCGCCCTCCCGGGGCAGGACCTGCAGGATGCGCACATCGCCCGCGCGCCCGGCAAAGGCGGCAAGGCAGGCATCGAGCCGTTCGGCGCGCTGAATCAGGGTCACATGGCCGCGGCCGCGGGTCAGTTTCAGCGCCGCGCCGATCCAGTCGGCCAGCCGGGCGCCGCTGTTGACAAAGGCCGCATCCTTGCCCGCCTTGGGGCGGCGGATTGCCGCCGGATCGTCAAAATAGGGCGGGTTGAGAAACACCGCATCAAAACTGTCCGGCCGGAGCGCCTCCGGCAGTGCCAGGATGTCGCCCTGCAATACCTGGACGCGGCCCTGCATGGCATTCCGCACAGCATTGTCCTGCGCCAGTCTGGCCACGCCTTCCTGTTTTTCCAGGCCGGTAAAGGCGGCATCCGGGTTCAGGCGGGCCGCACACAGCAGCGCCGTGCCTGCGCCGCAGCCCAGCTCCAGCGCCCTTTGCCCGGCGTCAAGGCGCACCGCTGCCGCCAGCAGCACCGCATCCAGCCCGGCGCGATAGCCCTGTGCCTGGCGCACCTGCACCTGGCCATCCAGAAACTCAGCCGGCCTTGTCATAGTCTGCCCGAATGGCCTCGATGAGGGTGCGTGCGTCGTCAGCCTCCTCATCGGCCACCATCAGGCGGCGCTGGATCGCCAGCACCGAGCCATCCATGATGCTGGCGTGCGTATCAAAGATCACCGGGTGCAGCCCGGCATCGCGCAATACGGTCCGGGCATAGCCCAGCAGCACCGCATCATTGCTGCGCAAGACTTCCTGCATGAGGACTCCCGGCGGCCTGTTCACATTGCCTCACAGAAGCATAACCGCCCTTGCCGCGCAATGCGCCGCTCTTTATCCTTGCGCCGTTCAACCGCTCCAGGGGGCCCATGTGGTTCTGACAACCATTGCCGAGCCGCGCAGCCGCAAGAGGAACGCCATGGAGCGTCTGGAAGCGGCATTCGCCGATGATCTGGCCCGGGTCAATGCGCTGATCCTCGAGCGCATGCAGAGCCCGGTGGGCATGATCCCGGACCTGGCGGCGCATCTGGTCAGCGCGGGCGGCAAGCGGTTGCGGCCGCTGATCACCCTGGCCAGCGCCGATCTGGCCGGTTATGGCGGCGATGCCCACATCAAGCTGGCGGCGGCGGTGGAGTTCATCCATTCGGCCACCCTGCTGCATGACGACATTGTCGATGGCTCGCCGCTGCGGCGCGGCAAACCGGCCGCCAACCGCGTGTGGGGCAATTCCGCCTCGGTGCTGGTCGGCGACTTTCTGTTTGCCCGCGCCTTCAATCTGATGGTGGAAAGCGAGCGCCTGCGCGTGCTCGACATTCTCGCCAATGCTTCGTCCATCATTGCCGAAGGCGAGGTGCGCCAGCTTGCCGCCATCGCCAATCTGGACATGAGCGAATCGGAATACATGCAGATCATCGAGGCCAAGACGGCCGAACTGTTCGCCTCTGCGGCACGGGTCAGCGCGGTGATCGCCAATCTGCCGCAAGAACAGGAGCTGGCCCTCGACCGCTATGGCCGCGAACTGGGCCTGGCGTTTCAACTGGTCGATGATGCGCTCGACTATGCCGGCACGGCCGGAGCGCTGGGCAAGGCTGTCGGCGACGATTTTCGCGAAGGCAAGCTGACCATGCCGGTGGCCAAGGCGCTGCAGGCCGGCACCGCAGAGGAGGCCGCCTTCTGGCGCAGGGTGTTTCAAAAACCTTCGCGCGATGATGATGACCTGGCGCAGGCCATGGCCCTGATCACGCGCCACCAGGCCGTGCCGGCAACGCTGGATCAGGCCAGGATGCACAGCCGCAATGCCCGCGAGGCCTTGCATGTTTTCCCCGCTTCGGACACGCGCACCTTGCTGAGCGATGTCTGCGGCTTTGTCGTCGACCGCTCGTTTTAGGGTCCAAACGCATTCAGATGATTGATTTCACGAGGAGAGATTTTTTGCCTGAACAGGAAAAATGGCGCAGGAAACATGTCATATTTTCAAGGCCTTTTGACGCCTTCAGGCGTACAAGATCCCTCGCCTTTCAGGTGCCGGCAGGAAACGCAATCTGTCAAAAGCAAGCCTTGCAAAGGCGTATGGCCTTTGCTGCATGTGCTTTCTTCCATTTCACATTTCCTGCCGGCATGAAATTAAACCATTTGAATGAGTTTGAACCCTAGGCGCGATCATGGCTCTTCCCGACTGGCTGTTCTATCCGCTGGTGGCGCTTCTGGCGGGCCTCCTGGTGCTGTTTTCGCTGCAATACTGGCCCGGCAATGACCGCGTGGCCGGGCCGTTTGACGGCCTGCCCGGGGACGGGGTGGAGATCTCCGGGCGTCAACTGGGGCTGATGCAGGCCGGACCGGGCCTGACGGCACAGCTTGCCGAAGAGGATGGCGAAACGGTTTTGCGTGCTGCCGCCGGTCAGCGCCCGGATGAGGGCGTGCGCTCGGCCGGGGTGTTTCTCGCCTTGCCGGAACGCTTTGGCCGGGCCTATGTCGGCAAGCCGCTGGTCATCACCATGATGCTGCGCGCCAAGGGCGCCCATGCCTCGCCTGAAGCGCTGCTGACATTTTATACCATAAACGGCGCCCGCAGCGCGTCCCAAACGTGCAAGACGGGGCCGCAATGGCAGCCTTGCGTCTTGCACTACACGCCCCGTCCGCCGCGCAAGAAGGCGGTGATCGACTATATCGGCCTGTGGCCAGACCCGCAGGGCCTGAGCCGGAGCGTGGAGGTCAAATCCATCACGATCAGGCTGGACACGGCGTCAGAACAGGCGGCGGCGCCAGCGCCGCGCCAGCGCCAGTAGGGGCACTTCGGCATAGCGGTGCAAACCCTCGCCCGCCAGCAGTGCCCCGGCCAGGAGCACGGGCAGCATCAGCACATTGTCCCACGGCCCCGGTTGCGCAAACAGCGCCCAGAGACGGCCCAGGGCGCTGATGCTCAAGACATGGCTCAGATAAAGCGCATAGGACTGGTCGCCAATCCAGACCAGTGCCCTGGAGAATACCCGCCCGGCCCGCTCGGCGCCGGCAGCGCCATAGACGATGAGCGCACCGGCCGGAGCGAAACTGGCCGCCCTGTGCCAGCTGGTCCAGAAGTGCGGCCCGGCCTGCAAGGACAGGGCGCAGGCGGCGCCAAACAGCACTGCGCCCGCGCCAAGGGCCAGCCCCCAGCCGCGCCCGCCAAGGCGTTCAAGGGCCAGCGCTGCCAGCGCCCCGCCGAGAAACTCGAAGCTCAAGGGATGAAAGACCAGGCGCAGGACCGGGCCATGCGCCAGCCCGAAAAGCGCCCCGCCCAGCACCAGCACCCCCCAGCCGAGCAGCGCCGCAAGGCGCCAGCGCCGCGGCAGCAGCACCAGGAGGGTAAAGACGAGGTAGAAATACATTTCATGAATCAGCGTCCAGCCCACGGCCAGCAAGGGCAGGTGCGCCGAGGGCCAGAGCAGGAACGAGGCCAGCAGCTCGACCTGGGGATTGCTGGCAAACACCCATTGCGGCCGCACCAGCCACACCAGCAGCACCATGAGGCTGACCAGCCAGTAAAGCGGATAGATGCGCGTGATCCGGGCAAAGGCAAAGGCGGCGGCGCTGCGCAGGCCCGGCGCTGCCTTCCAGGCCACATAGACCATGACAAAGCCGGAAATGGCAAAGAACAGGTCAACCCCGGAAAGCCCGGTGCTGAAAATGCTGCCCAGGATCCGGTCGCCTGCATATTTGCCCTCGACGCTTGCCAGATGCGCCAGCACCACCGCCAGCACGGCAATGCCGCGCAGGGCCTGGATGTTGTCAAGACGGCGCAAATGCGGGATGGA
>JALWUB010000143.1 GCA_026993275.1 Robiginitomaculum sp.
AAAATATCCCGGCGCCGAGCCGGTGCTGTCCACGGCGATGAAATCCGTGGGCGAGGCCATGGCCATGGGCCGCTGCTTTGCCGAGAGCCTGCAAAAGGCGCTGCGCTCCCTGGAAACCGGCCTGACCGGGCTTGACGAGATCACCATTGAGGGCATGGGCGAGGGCGATGATGCGCGCGCCCTTGGCGCGGCCCTGGCCAAGGCCAGCCCGGAGCGGCTGCTGGTCATCGCCCAGGCCTTCCGCCACGGCCTGAGCGTGGAGGCGGTGCAGGCCGCCTCGCATTATGAGCCGTTCTTCTTGCGCCAGATCAAGGCGCTGGTGGACACGGAGGCGCAGATCAGGGCGCACGGCCTGCCAGAGGAGGCGCAGGCCTTGCGCGCCCTCAAGGCGCAAGGCTTTTCCGATGCGCGCCTGGCAAGGCTGACCGGCATGGCCGAGGCGCAGGTGCGCGCCGCCCGCCAGGCCGCCGGCGTGCGCCCGGTGTTCAAGCGCGTGGACAGCTGTGCTGCCGAGTTCGAGGCGCGCACGCCTTATCTGTATTCGGCCTATGAAGCGCCGTTCTTGTCCCCCCCGTCAGCTTCGCTGACATCTCCCCCGCAAGCCGGGGAGGAAGGCATAACTGGCATTCTTTCTTCCCCCGCTTGCGGGGGAAGTGGCCGCGCAGCGGTCGATGGGGAGACAGCTTGCGAGGCGCAGCCCTCTGCACGCCGGAAGATCATCATCCTTGGCGGCGGGCCGAACCGCATCGGCCAGGGCATCGAGTTTGACTATTGCTGCTGCCATGCGGCCTTTGCCCTGCAGGAGCTGGGCATTGAATCGATCATGGTCAATTGCAATCCCGAGACCGTCTCCACCGATTACGACACCTCGGACCGGCTCTATTTTGAGCCGCTCACCGAGGAAGACGTGCTGGAAATTTGCCATGTGGAGCAGCAAAGGGGCACGCTTTTGGGCGTCATCGTGCAGTTTGGCGGCCAGACGCCGCTAAAGCTTGCCGAGGCCCTGGAGCGCAACGGCATTGCCATACTGGGCACGGCCCGCGACGCCATTGACCTGGCCGAGGATCGCGAGCGCTTCAAGGCGCTGCTGGAGACGCTGGGCCTGACCCAGCCGCCAAACGCCATCGCCAAGAGCGAGGCGCAGGCCCTGTCTGCGGCGCAAAGCCTCGGCTTTCCGCTGGTGCTGCGCCCATCCTATGTGCTCGGCGGGCGCGCCATGGAGATCGTTTCCGGCATGGACGGGCTGCAGCGTTATGTGCGCGAGGCGGTGCAGGTGTCCGGCGACAGCCCGTTATTGCTGGACCGTTTTGTCAATGAAGCCATTGAGGTGGATGTTGATGCGGTTGCCGATGGCACGGACGTGTGGATTGCCGGGATCATGGAGCATATCGAGGAGGCCGGGGTGCACTCGGGCGATTCGGCCTGCGCCCTGCCGCCCTACACCCTGCCGCCGGCCATGCTGGCGCGCCTGCGCGAACAGACGGTGCAGCTCGCCAGGGCGCTTGATGTGCGCGGCCTGATGAATGTGCAATACGCCATTCAGGGCGAGACGATTTATGTTCTGGAGGTCAATCCGCGCGCCTCGCGCACGGTGCCCTTTGTCGCCAAGGCCATTGGCGCGCCGGTTGCCGGCATTGCCGCGCGCGTCATGGCGGGGGCGAAGCTTGCCGATTTTGACTTGCCGGAGCAGCCAAAGAGCCATGTGGCGGTCAAGGAGGCGGTGTTTCCGTTTGCGCGCTTTGCCGGGGTGGACCCGGTGCTGGGGCCGGAAATGCGCTCCACCGGCGAGGTCATGGGGCTGGACGCCAGCTTTGCCCGCGCCTTCGCCAAGGCGCAAAGCGGCGCCGGGGTGCATCTGCCGCCCGGCGGCACGGTGTTCATTTCCGTCAAGGACAGCGACAAGGCGCTGATGACCCGGCTCGGCGCAGAACTGGCGGCGCAGGGCTACAGCCTGATCGCCACGGGCGGCACCGCGGCGGCGCTGAAAGACGCCGGTCTTGCGGTGCAGCGGGTCAACAAGGTCTATGAGGGTCGCCCGCATGTGGTCGATGCCATGAAAAACGGCGATGTGCAGCTTGTCTTCAACACCACACAAGGCCGCCGCGCCCATATTGACAGCTATTCCATCCGCCGCACGGCGCTGGAAATGGGGATTCCCTATTTCACCACTGCCGCCGCTGCCGCTGCCACGGTCAAGGCCCTGCGCGGGCTCAAAGAGGGCGCATTGCAAGTCCGCGCCTTGCAGGACTATGACTGAGGCGTGAAACGCAGTTCAGCCTGCCGCAGCCCGCAACTCGTCCTGTGCGCGTCTGAGTGCGGCATCAAAAAGGCGCTCCCATGCCCTGGCGCTGCGGGCTTGTTCGGCCCCGTCCGGATAGAGCACGGCGCGGGAGGAATTGACCACCACGCCCTGGCCGTCCCGGCTGGCGGCCATGGCCTCGGCGGCGCTGGCACCCTGGGCGCCATAGCCGGGCACCAGAAACGGGCAATGGGGCAGGACGGCGCGCAGGCGCCGCGCCTCGGCAGGCGCCGTGGCCCCGGCGACGATCATCAGCGACGACCAGCCGGTGCGCGGCCCGCGCCGCTCGTGCGCAAACGGCGCCAGGGTTTGCGCGATCTGCATGTAGAGCGGCATGCCGTCGTGCTGCCAGTCCTCGAAATCAGCGGCGCCAGGATTGGAGGTGCGCACCAGCACGATGACGCCCTTGCCGTGATCACCGGCAGCGTTCAGAAACGGCTCCAGCGTGTCCATGCCCATATAGGGGTTGACGGTGATGGCATCGCATTCCAGCCAGGCCTCCGGCCCCAGATAGGCGTGCGCATAGGCGCTGGCAGTGGAGCCGATATCGCCGCGCTTGGCGTCCAGCAGCACAAGATAGCCGAGCGCCTTTGCCCTCGCGCACAGGCGCGCCAGCAGCGCCAGCCCGTCCGGGCCGTGGCGTTCGAAAAAGGCAATTTGCGGCTTGATGATGCCGCAGGTGCCGCGGGCCCGGTGCAGGACGGCCTCGAAAAACGCCTCAATGCCCGCAAGTCCCGCGCCAAAAAGCGCCGGAATACGCCCCTCATGCGGATCAAGGCCAATGCATAGCGGGCCATATGCCGCAATGGCCTGGGCAATCCGGTCGCCAAAATGCATGCGCGTCCCTCCTGTCGTGCCAGCAATAGCGGCCCGCCGGAGCGGATGGCAAGCACTGCTCTCATTGCCGTGATCACGTTCACCAAGGATTGATTGGCAGGGGCTCGCCCTCCTGCACTATGGTTCTGTCCGAAGGGCTGGGGATCCACAGCGTGTGTCCAGCAGGGCGCACAGGCAACAGGGGGAACCCATGTCCGCATTCAGTACGCATGTCTCTCACACGAGTTCGAAACCTCTTTGGCGGTGCCACGGCCTTGCCCTGGCCCTTGCCGGTGCGGCCCTGATGCTGCCCGCAAGCCGCGGCCTGGCCCAGGGCGCCATGAAGATGGATCCGGCGGCCAGGAAGGCAGCCATTGCCAAGATGCAAAGCCTCAACCAGACCCGCGGCTATCTTGATGCCCACAAGGGCGAAATGAAGCCACTGGGTCTGCTTGGCGGGCCGGTATCGGTCTCGATCAGGCAGCAAAGCGGCGGGGTGTTCGTTGCCCTGCCGGGCAAACGGGCGCTGGACCCGGTGGTGTTTGGCCCGAAAATGATGCCGCGCCATTATGCCGGCACCCCGATCATTACCGGCGTGCCGCCGATGTTGCGCCAGCCCGACGGCAAGGGCGGCCAGCAGACCGCGGTGCCGACGCCATTTGGCAACACGTTCGTGGTCATGGCCAACGGCAAGCTGAAGATCAAGGCGCGCGATGCCACCGCCACCGATGCGGCCACGACGCAGGACAGCGTCCGCATGATGGCCAGCTGGCAGGATGCCGCGGGCAACACCTACAGCGTCAAATGCTGCCTCAAGATGGCGGCGCACGGGGTCGAGTTTCCCACCTATGGCGGGGTGGCGACCAACACCATCATGCACGGCTTTACCGGCATCGGCACGCCGCTCATGCCCAGCGAGTTTACCTATTTCGCCTTCTGGGGCATGGGTGAAGTGGACAAGAACGGGGAAACCCTGGACAAGCCGCGCATGATCCACGGCATGCTCACCGAATATGTCCGCAAGAGCGGCTATGCGCTCGGCTTTGACCGCGACGTTACCCCCGCCCGCCTGCAGTTTCACCTGATGGTGGCGCCATTCATGCCGGACATGCAACACGGCGTGTTTGTGAAAAAACCGGTCAAGACGGGCATGACCCTGCCCAATGGCAAGCCTCTGCCCTTCTGGCATGTCATGTTCGAAAATCTCGATGTTGCCGCACAAAGGAAAGCCCAAAATGCCGCAAAACCCTGATCGCCGCACGGTCCTCGCCGCTCTGGCGGCGGGGGCCGCCGGCCTTGGCCTCAGCGCCCGCCCCGGCCTCGGCAGCGAAAGCCGTTCCGGCAAGCCGGCGGCGGTTGTGCGCATGAGCGATACGCTCAAATTCATGCCGCAAACGGTGCGCGTCCATGCCGGTGATAGTGTTGAATGGCACAATTCCTCTTTGCTGGTGCACACGGTGACGGCGGACCCGGATCTGGCGGCGCTGCCCTCCAGCGCGCAGCTGCCTGCCGGAGCAAAGCCGTTCAATTCAGGCAATCTTGAGCCGGGGGCGGTGTTCCGCCACCGCTTTGCCGTGCCGGGCACATACAAGTATTTCTGCATTCCCCATGAAGCCGCAGGCATGAGCGGCACGGTGGTGGTGCTGCCCTGAGCCCGCACGAGCCGCCGGAATTGCACCCCGGACGGTTTTCAGCCCAGGCGCCGGTGGCTATAGCTGCCGCGGGAAACGGCGCAAGGCAGGCACATGAGCATTCTGGCAGGGGACATTGCACAGGCTCTGGCCAGCCGTGCCGGTGCGCTGGAGGTGGGCAATGCCCCTGAAGGCCTGGATGCCCTGTTGTTCAGCACGGCGGCGCAAGACCGCGGCGGGCTGAGCGTCTTTATCGCCCGCGATGATGCCCGTGCCGCCGCCTTTGCCGCGGCCTGCGCCTTTTTTGCCCCCGCTCTGCCGCGCCTGTCCCTGCCCGCCTGGGATTGCCTGCCCTATGACCGGGTGTCTCCGTCTTCAAACCTGGCCGCGGCGCGTGCCGGGGCCCTGTGGGCGCTGGCACAGGGCCAGCACGGCAAGGCACAACTGGTCATCACCACCGTGAATGCGGTCAGCCAGCGTGTGCCATGCCGGGCAGAGCTTGCCGCAGCCGGATTTGGCGCCCGTGCCGGAACGCGCACCAGCATGGAGGATTTGAGCCGGCATTTGCGCATGAATGGCTATGCCCGCGCCGGCACGGTGCTGGAGCCGGGCGATTATGCCCTGCGCGGCGGCGTTGTCGATGTCTTTGCGCCGGGCCAGGATCTGCCGGTGCGGCTCGACTTTTTTGGCGATGTGCTGGAAAGCATTCGCGCCTTTGATCCGCACACCCAGCGCTCGGTCAAGACCTTGAAATCCATCGAACTGGCGCCGGTCAGCGAGGTTCTGCTCGATGCGGCCGCCATTGCCCGCTTTCGCGCCGCCTTTGTGCGCCGCTTTGGCGTGGCCCGTGATGATGCGCTCTATGACGCCGTCAGTGCCGGGGTGCGGCCGCGGGGAGTCGAGCACTGGCTGCCGCTGTTTTATGAAAAGACCGAAACCGTGTTCGACTATTTTGGCAGCACTGCGCTGATCGGGCTGGACCATATGGCGATGCAGGCGCTGGGCGAGCGCATGAAAACCGTGCAGGATCATTACACGGCGCGCCAGCACGGCGCCGCCGCTCCGGCATCATCCGCGCTCGCGGCCCCGGCCTCCCAGGCCTTGCCGCCAGAGGCGCTTTATCTTGATGAAGCGGCCTTCGCAACACGGCTGGCGCGTCATGACCGGCGGCAGTTCTCGCCGCTGGCCCTGCCGCCAGCAGGGCATGTGCTGGATGCAGGCGGCAAGACCGGCCGCAGTTTCGCCGCCGAACGCGCGGGCGCCAACAGCAATGTCTATGATGCCGTGCGCGCCCATGTGCAGACGCTGCAAGGGGCAGGCAAGGCGGTGCTGTTTGCCGGATGGAGCGCGGGCTCGTCCGAGCGCACCGCTTTGGTGTTGCAAGATCATGGCGTCGGGGGGATTGCGCTGGCGGCGGATTTCGAAGCCTTTGCGGCACTGGGCCAAAAGGCGCTGGCGCGTGCCGTCCTGCCATTGCAGCACGGTTTCGAGACAGAGGCCTTTGCCATCATTGCCGAGCCGGACATTCTTGGCGACCGGCTGGCGCGCACCCGGCGCAAGAAGCGCGCCGCCAATTTCATTGCCGATGCCGCCAGCCTGCATGTGGATGATCTGGTGGTGCATGTGGAGCATGGCATTGGCCGCTATGCGGGGCTGAAGACCATCACGGTTGGCAATGCGCCCCATGCGTGCCTGGAGCTGCATTATGCCGGCGGCGACAAGCTGTTCCTGCCGGTGGAGAATATCGAGCTGTTGTCGCGCTATGGCTCGGACTCGGCCCAGGCCAGCCTCGACCGCCTCGGCAGCGCCGCCTGGCAGGCGCGCAAGGCCCGCGCCAAGAAGCGTCTGCGCGACATGGCGGGCGAGCTGATCGCCATTGCCGCGGCGCGGGCGACGCGCCAGGCCGAGCCGATCTTGCCGCCGCAAGGCGCCTGGGACGAGTTTTGCGCCCGGTTTGCCTTTGTCGAAACCGATGACCAGCTTGCCGCCATCGCCGATGTTGTTGCCGATCTGGGCAAGGGCAGGCCCATGGACCGGCTGATCTGCGGCGATGTCGGCTTTGGCAAGACCGAGATTGCCCTGCGTGCCGCCTTCATGGTGGCCATGAGCGGCCGCCAGGTTGCCGTGATTGCGCCAACGACGCTCCTGGCGCGCCAGCATTACGCCACCTTTGCCGAGCGCTTTGCCGGCTGGCCGCTCGAGGTGCGCGCCCTGTCGCGGCTGGTGCCGGCCAGGACGGCGGCCAAGACCCGGCAGGACCTGGCGTCGGGACAGGTGGACATCGTCATTGGCACCCATGCCCTTTTGGGCAAGCAGATCCGCTTTCGCGACCTTGGCCTGATCATCATTGATGAAGAGCAGCACTTTGGCGTGCGCCACAAGGAGCGCCTGAAGGCCCTGCGCAAGGATGTGCATGTGCTGACCCTGACGGCGACGCCGATTCC
>JALWUB010000144.1 GCA_026993275.1 Robiginitomaculum sp.
TGCAGGGTCACGCGCTTGCGCTTCATGCGCGCCCGCAAATCGGATTTGTCACTGGACTTGAAAAAAGACATGTTTGGCGGCTCCACAAACGCCGTTGGGGCGTAAAATGCCCTGATGACCCGAAAAGTTCAGGTGGGTGCAGCGTGAAAGGGACCACGATCCCGATCAGAGGCCGCTCCCTCAGGAGACGATACGGTCGCCGGGATTTTGCCCCTGACGCGCGCCGCAGACACCGCCTCCTGTCTATTTAAGGGGGATGCGTAAAGAAGTGCAGGGCAAAATGCAAAAAATTTGCACACAAACTGCTAAAAATCGGATCAAGCCGGTCAGATCACTGCCGGACAGCCGCCCTGATGCGGCCGCTTAAGGCTTCAATGCGCTTGGCGGCACCAAGCAGGGCCTGCACCGCCCCGTCCATGGCCTGTGCTGCGCCATCGCCAGTGGCCTCGCCTTCGACCTGTTCTTGCAAGGCGGCAATGGTGGCTTGCGAGTCGCGCAGCTGATCCGCCAGCACCAGCGCCGCCATCAGGAACAGCCGCACATCGCCGATCTGCCCGACCTGAGCGGCCAGGGCGCTGACCTGGGCATCAAACTGGCGGCCAAGCGCCGCAACCGCCTCTTCCTCGCCGTCTTCACAGCCTACGGCAAAGGCGCGCCCGTTCACGGTAATGGAAACCTTGCCCACTAGACCTCTCCCAAGGCATTGCGCACTTCGGCAATGGCCGCATCCAGTGCTCTGCCGGCGTCCCGGGCGGCGTCTTCCAGCATCTCGGCGCGCGCCTGGGCGGCATCCAGTTCCGCCGCCAGCCGCGCCCGGTCCTGCTCGATGCTGCCGCTGCCGTCACTGTCCGGGCCGTCCTGCAGGCGCGCCAGCAGGGCATCAACCTCCGCATCGAGACCGTCCAGCGCAGCGTTCAGGCGCTCTGCGGCGGCCTGCAGGGCCGCGGCATCGTCCCGGCCGTGCGAATCATCTGCCCGTTTTCCTGCCATGGCGCCATTGTGGCAAAGGCGGGCGCAAAGCGCAAACCGCTCCAGGCAAAACAGGGCGCCCGGTGCCCGCAGCAGGCCGGGGGTGCCTGCTGCGGATCCGGGCGCAAGGGCTGGGGGCTCAGCCCTGTTTCTGGCGGGACACTAGGGGCTCAGTTGTCCCTGCGAGGCCGCTGGCCCTTGGGAAAGAGGTCCAGGATCAGGCCTGCATCGCCAGCATCGGTCATGGCCATGCCGATGATGGGGTTGACGGCACGGCTCTGGTCATCGTCCTCCCGGCGCACTGTCGCCGCGCCGGAATAGCTGCCGGCGGCTGCGCAATTGCTGAGCGAGATGCGCACCGTGAAGAGATTGGCCTGCGCGGACGAGCTGCTGAAATCGCCCGAGACGTTACAGGCCTGGGCCGCGCCCGGCGCCGTATAGACCCCGCTGAAATGGCCATCACTGCCCACGGTCAGGTCGCCGATATCGGTGCGGCCATTGTAGAAGTCAAAGCTTCCGCCAAGGCTGGACAGGGCCACAGTGCGGTCATAATCGCGCGAGAACGCGGCCCGCAAGGAGCCATTGCCAATGGCGGAAACGCTGGAGACCGTGGCCGGCACATAGGTGCCCGTCAGCCGGTTGCGGGCATTGTAGGTGCCGCCCAGCTGATAGCTGATGCCGCCTGCGCCATTGCCAAGATCGAGAACGGTGGCACTGGCAGACCAGTTGTTGGCCGCATCCGTGCTGATCGAGCCGGACAGCAGCGAGGCCGA
>JALWUB010000145.1 GCA_026993275.1 Robiginitomaculum sp.
CCGGATGGCGCGCTCATCGTCCGCATTGACGAGTTCGCGGATTCCTCCATCAATATCCTGGTCATGGTGTCTGCCGCGACCACGGACCTGCAGGAGTATTTGCGCATCAAGGAAGACCTGGCGCTGGCCATCAAGGACGTCGTCGCCAGGGCCGGGACCGACTTCGCCTTTCCCTCGCGCACGATCTACATGGCGGGAGACGGCTCAGAAGCGGCCTGAACCGGCGCTTTCGCGCTGAAACGGATAAAAGCCGCTGCCCAGGCGCAAAATCCCGGTGAGTTCGTCCAGCGCTGCCCTGCCCTCTTCCAGCAAGGCCGGGTCGGCCAGATCGGCGGGAGCGAGTTCATCACGGTAATGGCGCTGCACCCATCCGGTTAGCTGGTCATAAAGCGCATCGTCCAGCAGCATGTGCGCATTGGCCGCCGCCTGTTCTGCATCGCTGAGCACCACGCGCAGACGCAGACAGGCGGGGCCGCCGCCATTGCGCATGGACTGGCGCACATCGACAAACTCCACCCGGCCAATGGGGCCATTGCCGCCGGTCAGGCGCTCCAGATAACGCGCCACGCCTGGGGTTTCCCTGCTCTCCAGGGGCGCGATCAGCACCAGCCGTTCCTCGCCCGGCCAGGCCACCAGCATGGAATTGAACAGGTAAGAGGTGATGGCATCGGCCAGCGGCACCTCGTCCTCGCTGACCTGCACAAATTGCGGATCGAACAGGCCGTCTGCAGCGCGCCGGATCGCCTCCAGCACGGCCCTTGTGCCAGCAAAGGCGTGTTCATGAAAGAACAGGCAGGTCTTGGCGCCCACGCAGACCACATCATTGTGGAACGCGCCGGCCTCGATGGCGCGCGGCGATTGCAAGGCATGGACGGTGCGCTGCGCCGCCAGACCGTGCCGCCGGGCCAGCGCCTGGTTGGCAGGCAAGGTCTGGCGTGCCGGGTACTTCAGCCCCGGCACACAGTCCCCTGCCCGGCCGTGGACGAAAATTTCCACGCCCGGCGCGCCGTGTTCCGCGCACAGCCGCACATGATTGGCGGCGCCTTCATCGGCGAAATGATCCTGCATTGGCAGCGGTTCGTGCACCGCAAAATGTGCCGTATCCGGAAAGGCCGCGCGTAAAGAGCGCGCCGTTTGCGCCCCCTCTATGGAGCGGTGCAGCATGGTCACCAGATTGGCGGCGCTGACATGCAGGCGGCCATCGGCGGTGTCCGCCGAGGGGCTGACGGTGGCGGCATTGGCAGCCCACATCGCCGCCGCGGAAGACGCCGCACGCAACAGGCCCGGGGCCGTGCTGGCGCACTGTTCGATGACCTGCGCATCCGTGCCGCCAAAGCCTGCGGCGCGCAGCAGCGGCAAGAATGGCCGTTCGTGGGGCGGCAGCACGCCTTGCACCAGCCCGGCATCGGCCAGACGTTTCATCTTGGCCAGGCCTTGCAGGGCGGCTTCGCGCGGGTGCGAGATCTGCCCCTTATTGCGGCTGCTGGCCAGATTGCCCGCCGACAGGCCGCCATAATTGTGCGTCAGGCCCACCAGGCCGTCGTAATTGGCTTCTACCGCCGCCATCAGCCAAGCCCTGGCGCGTCAATGGTCCTGGGCGCATCGGCAATCTGGCTGGCCATCGGCCAGGCGCAATAATCAGCCGCATACCAGGCGCCGGGGCGGTAATTGCCGCTCAGGCCCGGGCCGCCAAACGGCATGGTGCTGGCCGCACCGGTGGTCGGGCGGTTGAAATTGACG
>JALWUB010000146.1 GCA_026993275.1 Robiginitomaculum sp.
TGCCCAGGAGCCGGCCCGCATCATCAATATGGGCTCGGTGGTCGGCACCCGCGCGATCGGCAATAACGCCTATTCCTATGCCGCCTCCAAGGCCGCCGTGCATCATCTGACGCGCATTCTTTCCAATGAGCTGGCGCCGCGCCACATTACCGTCAACGCCATTGCGCCGGGGCCGTTTCCGTCGCGCATGATGGCCTTTGTCACCGAAAACGAGGAACTGGCCGCCCTGGCGCGCGCCGACGTGCCGCTGGGCCGCCTGGGTGAGCCCGCAGACGTGGCCGGGATTTTGCGCTATCTGTGCAGCCGCGCCGGGGCCTATGTCAGCGGCGCCGTCATTCCGCTCGATGGCGGCATGTCGGCCAAACCGTAAGGAGGGAGAAACCATGGCCACCATCGTGCCCAAAGAGGAGCTGCTCGCCGCCAGGGGCAAGGACCTTGGCTGTTCGGACTGGTTCCAGATCGATCAGGACCGCATCAATGCCTTCGCCGATGCGACGCTGGATCACCAGTTCATCCATGTGGACGAAGAGGCGGCCAAAAAGACGCCCTTTGGCGGCACCATTGCGCACGGCTTCTTGTCGCTCTCCATGCTGCCTTATCTGATGAAGGAGCTGACCCTCATTCCGCAAAACGTGGTCATGGGCATCAATTACGGCTTCAATTCCTTGCGCTTTCTGAACCCGGTGCCGGTGGGCTCGAAGATTCGCGCCTGCGCCCAGATCAAGGACGTGGTCGAGAAGAACCCGGGCCAGTTTCTGGTCACCTACACGGTCAAGGTGGAAATCGAGGGGGTGGAAAAACCGGCCCTGGTCGCCGAATGGCTGACCATGAGTATTACCGGGTGAGGCGGTCTCTTCCTCTCCCCCTGCGGGGAGAGGATTGAGGTGAGGGGGCGGTCTGGCCCCTCATACCGGCCTGCACCGGGGCAGGCTCTGAGCGTGCCGGAGGATGAAACAAGAAAGAAGGAATGAAAACATGAGCATTCGATTTGACAACCGTGTGGCCATCGTGACCGGCGCGGGCAATGGCCTGGGGCGCTCTCATGCGCTGGGCCTGGCGGCGCGCGGCGCCAGGGTGGTGGTCAACGATCTGGGCGGCGCCCGCGATGGCACCGGCAGTTCCCTGACCGCCGCCGAAACCGTGGTCGAGGAAATTCGCAGTGCTGGCGGCGAGGCCATGGCCAATGGCGCCAATGTCACCAGAATGGATGAGGTCGAAGCCATGGTGGCGGCGGCCATGGACCAATGGGGCCGGGTGGACATTCTGGTCAACAATGCCGGGATCCTGCGCGACAAGACCTTTGCCAAGATGGACCTGAAGGACTTTCAGGCGGTCATCGACGTGCACCTGATGGGCTCGGTCAATTGCACCAAGGCGGTGTGGGAAATCATGCGCCAGCAGTCTTATGGCCGCATCGCCATGACCACATCCTCTTCCGGGCTTTATGGCAATTTCGGCCAGTCCAATTATGGCGCCGCCAAGCTTGGCCTGGTGGGCTTCATGAACACCCTGCACCTGGAAGGCGCCAAATATGACATTCGCGTCAATGCGCTCTCCCCGGTTGCCGGCACGCGCATGACCGAGGACCTGATGCCGCAGGAAGTGCTGGACGTGATGACACCGGAATCGGTCACGGCGGGCCTGCTCTATCTGGTCAGCGAGGACGGCCCGCGGCGCACCATTCTGGCCGCTGGCGCGGGCGGCTATGCCCGCGCGCTGATCAGCGAAACCCCGGGCATCTGGCTCAAGCCCGAAGACCAGAGCCCGGAAAATGTCGCCGCCAACTGGGACAGGATCATTGATGCGCAAGGGGCGGAAGAATACACCATGGGCGGCCAGCAATCGATGAAATTCCTGCAGGAGGCCAGCAAGGGCCTCGGGCTAGAGCTGAAACGATGAAAGCGGTCATCTGCAAGGCATACGGCGATTACCACGACCTGGTGCTCGAAGAGGTGCCGGACCCGGTTCCCGGCCCTGGCGAGGTGGTCATTGATGTCAAGGCGGCGGCGCTGAACTTCCCCGATGTGCTGCTGGTGCAGGGGCTTTACCAGATGAAGCCGGACCTGCCCTTCACCCCCGGCGCCGAGTGCGCCGGCATCATCAGCGCCGTGGGCGAGGGCGTGCAGAACTTCAAGATTGGCGATGCGGTCATTGCCTACACCCGCTATGGCGCCTTTGCGCAAAAGGTGCTGGCGCCGGAAGCGGCGCTGGTGCTGTTGCCAAGGGACATGCCCTTTGATGCCGGGGCGAGCCTGACCACCACCTATGCGACCTCCTATTATGCGCTCAAGCAGCGCGCAAGGCTGCAATCCGGCGAGACCCTGGTGGTGCTGGGCGCGGCGGGCGGCGTCGGCCTGGCCGCGGTGGAGCTCGGCAAGGCCATGGGCGCGCGCGTCATCGCTGCGGCGAGCACGGACGAAAAGCTGGCTCTGGCCAGGGAACATGGCGCGGATGACGGCATCAATTACGAGCGCGAGGACCTCAAGGCCGCGATCAAGGCGGCGACGGGCGGCCAGGGCGCCGATGTCATCTATGATCCGGTTGGCGGGCGCTATAGCGAGCCCGCCTTTCGCGCCATTGGCTGGAACGGGCGCCATCTGGTGATCGGCTTTGCCGCTGGCGAAATCCCCAAGATCCCGCTCAATCTGCCGCTCCTGAAAACCGCGTCCATTGTCGGCGTGTTCTGGGGCGCCTGGGCGATGCGCGAGCCCAAGGCCTATGCGCGAAACATGGCGGAGATTCTCGATTTCTACAAAACCGGCAAAATCAGGGTGGCGGTGACGGCGCGGTTCAGCCTGGAGGATTTCCTGCGCGGCTTCGATGCGCTGGCCAAACGCCAGGCAACCGGCAAGCTGGTCTTGTGCCCGGCCTGAAGCGCGTTTAATGGGTGCCCCATGCCTTGATGGCACCTCCTTCCATGCGGTCAATCCCATGACTGAACAGATGCCCCTGCCCGGCTTTGCCGACATCATGGCGGCGCACCGGCGCCTGAACGGCACCGTTGTGCGCACGCCGCTCTTGCGCGCCGAGGCGCTGGATGCCGCCGCCGGGCGGCCGGTTTTCGTCAAGGCGGAATGCCTGCAAAAGACCGGCTCGTTCAAATACCGCGGCGCCAGCAACCGCATCATGCAACTGGACCCGGCCGAACGCGCCGCCGGCGTGGTGGCGTTCTCCTCGGGCAATCATGCGCAAGGCGTTGCCGCGGCCGCGCATGAGGCCGGGATAGCCGCCACCATCGTCATGCCCCGCGATGCACCGCAGGTGAAGGTCAGGGGCGTGCGCTGCCGCGGCGCGCAGATTGTCTTCATGGACCGCCACAGCGAGGACCGCGAGGCCATTGCCAAGGCCATTGCGCAAGAGCGCGGCGCGGTGCTGATCCCCTCCTATGATGACCCGCAGGTCATTGCCGGGCAGGGCACGGCGGGCGTCGAATGCGCGGAGCAATTGCGCGATCTGGGCGTAACGGCGCAGGCACTGGTCACCTGCACTGGCGGCGGCGGCCTGACCGCCGGTCTGGCCCTGGCCTGGGAGGAACTTTGCCCGGAGGCGAGCATTTATGGCGCCGAGCCCGAAGGCTTTGACGATCACCGGCGCTCGTTCGCGGCAGGGCGGCGGTGCCGCAATGCCCGGCTTGGCGGCTCGATCTGCGATGCGCTGATGACGCCGGAGCCGGGGCGGCTGACCTTCGCCATCAACAAGGAGCGCGTGCAAGATGCCCTGGTGGCCGATGACGATGCAGTGCGCGCCGCCATGCGCTTTGCCTTCGATCATCTCAGAATCGTGCTCGAGCCCGGCGGCGCCATGGCCCTGGCGGTGGCGCTCGAGCGCCGTGTGCCCGGCTCCGGTCCCCTGTGCGTGCTCGCCACCGGCGGCAATGTCGATGCCGGTACCTTCGCGCAGATCATATCCGGAAAAACGGAAGACGACTGACCCCTTGCCCATGCGTAGAGCATTTGACTGCGTTCACACTGTGCTCTTTTGGTGTCACCCCGGAAATTTCATCAGAAATTCTCCGGGGGCCATAGGCAAAGGCATGGCGCCATGGGTCCCGGGTAAAACTTCGTTTTCCCGGGATGACACGGGGTGTGCCGGATGTTTGCCTGATTTTCAGCACTCCACCACATTGACGGCGAGGCCGCCTTGCGCGGTTTCCTTGTATTTGCTGCTCATGTCGCGGCCGGTCTCGTGCATGGTCTTGATGACCTCATCGAGGCTGATGGCGTGGCGGCCATCGCCCAGAAGTGCCAGCCGTGCCGCTTGAATCGCCATGGCGGCGCCAAAGGCATTGCGCTCGATGCAGGGGATCTGCACCAGCCCGCCGACCGGGTCGCAGGTCATGCCCAGATTGTGCTCCATGCCGATCTCGGCGGCGTTCTCCACCTGCGCATTGGTGCCACCCAGCACCGCAGCCAGCGCCCCGGCCGCCATCGAGCAGGCCACGCCAACCTCGCCCTGGCAGCCGACTTCGGCGCCGGATATGGAGGCATTGCGCTTGTAAAGCGCGCCTATGGCCGCCGCAGTGAGCAAGAATGTGCGCACGCCTGCCGCATCGGCGCCTGGCACAAAATGCAGGTAATACATGATCACCGCCGGGATCACGCCGGCGGCGCCATTGGTCGGCGCGGTGACGACACGCCCGCCAGAGGCATTTTGCTCGTTTACCGCCATCGCCCACAGGGCGACCCAGTCGGCGCGCTCGCAGGAATGGCGCGGATCCGGGTTTTCCGCCTTCAGGCGCTCATAAAGCGCGCGGGCACGGCGCTTGACCTTCAAGGCCCCCGGCAGCACGCCATCGCGGGCCAGGCCCTGTTCGATGCTGGCGCGCATGTGCTCCCAGATGCGGTCGAGCCCGTCCAGAACCTGCTGTTCCGGGCGCAAGGCGCACTCGTTCTGCAACACCAGTTCCGCAATGCTCAGCTTCTCACGGTTTGCGCGCTCCAGCAATTGCCGGGCATTCTCAAACGGATGCACGGCGGCGCTGGCGGCGGTTTCGCGGGCATTGCGCCCGGCCTCGTCCTCATCGACGACAAAACCGCCGCCAATGGAATAATACAGACGGCTGGCGCACAGATCGCCCGCCGCGTCAAAGGCGTCAAAACGCAGCGCATTGGCATGAAACGGCATGCGGGTGCCGCCCTCGAAATGGATATGCGCCTGCGCATCAAAGCGGATGGCCTGGACCCCGCCAAGGTCAAGGCGCTGGCTGCCGCGCACCCGGTCAATGACGGCCTCGGCCTCTTCCGGCTCCACCGTTTGCGGATCGAGCCCGGCCAGGCCCAGCATCACCGCCCGGTCGGTATGGTGCCCGGCGCCGGTCAGCGCCAGCGCCCCGTAGAGGCGCACGTCAACGCGGTGCACCTGTTCCAGCCCCGTCTGCGCCTGCACATAGTGCACAAAACGCCGCGCTGCCCGCATCGGCCCGGTGGTGTGCGAACTGGAGGGGCCAAGCCCGCTCTTGAACAGGTCGAATACGCTCAGCATGACAAACCCTGCAGCCTGGCCGCCCGAACGGGGTCGGGGTGTTGTACAGGCGTTTATCGCTAAAGGCCAAGCGGATTTGCCGCAAGCTGTATCCTGCCGTCTTGGCGCAGGCCTGCGCTCTTCGAAAACCGGGTGCAGCTTTCGAAGAGCGCCATGGGTTCACGGTCTAATACCGGCGCATGGGCCTGTAATAGCGATAACCATCAACGCGGTGATAGGGCTCGAGATAGCGCACCAGGCGCTTGGAGCCACGCACGCCATAGGCCTGGCCATAACCATCCAGGCAATAGCGCACCGTGACAATGGCCGCATCACCGCGATAGCGGCCCGTGCGCTTGACCCGGAAGCAGCCGCGCAGCGGCCCACGGCCCCAGGCGACAATCCTGCCGCGCACGCCATAGCGGTTGATGCGGTTCAGCCAGGCATAGCGCCGCGCCGGGCGGTATTCGGGCCGGTACGCGTAACTGTGCGCATAGGGCCGGGCCATGCGCGGGCGGTAATCGTCGGCATCTCCATCACCATCTGGGTGGGCCAGCGCCGGTGCGGCCAGAGCGGCACCAGCCAGGCTTAGCAAGGCAATGACCGGCAGGCGCCGGACGGGGTTTGCAGGTTCTGTGTGCGTCTTCATCGCAAGTCTCCTTGTTGTCCAGCCTGAAGACACAATGCCAGAGACCGCCTGAAATCAGGCTGAAGCGCGCGTTCATATTGGATATACCAGAAAGTGCAGTTGCACCTGTTCAAGGATGCAATGGCTAAACGACGATGTTGAGCAAGGAGCCGGGCGGCAGAGGCCGTGTGCCCTGGGCGGCGCCGGGGGCAGCCGCCCGCACGCCCGCGGCGGGTGCTGGCGCCGCCGCCTTGGCTGCCGGTGCGGTTTCAGCCGGTCTGGCGGCGCTGGCTGCGGGCGCGGTCTTTTTCAATTCCGCAAAGAACGCAGCAGACGCCGCCTTGGCGTCGGCTGTGCTGCGCTGGGTGCCCAGCGCCTGGGCGGCAATCAGTGAGGCGTTGGTGGAGACCTTCATGGCGGACCCGGTTTGCTTTGGTTAATGCGCATTAACCATAAGCAGCGCATCTTGACGCAAGGTTAATCCGCTGCGCCGCCGCCAGGGTGCAAGGCTGGCAGGATTTTGCTCTCCAGCACGCTTTGGTCTATCGGCCCCGGCCAATTGGCCAGCACCGTGCCATCGGCGCCAATGACAAAGCTTTCCGGCACGCCGGTAATGCCAAAATCAATGCCGGTGCGCCCGTCCGCATCCTGGCCGATGGCAGCGAATGGGTTGCCCAGTTCGTCCAGCATCTGCCTGGCAGGCTCCGGCTTGTCTTTGTAGTCAATGCCGATGATGGTCACGCCATCTGCCTTCAATTGCATCAGAAAGGGGTGCTCGGCCCGGCATGGGGTGCACCAGGAGGCGAAGAAATTGACCAGCACGGTTTTACCCTTGTAGGCGGACAGGCTGACTGGGGTTTCGCCGTCCAGCGCAGGCAGGGCAAACGCCGGGGCGCTTTGGCCCAGCAGGTGCGAGCGCGCCGGAGCCTTCGGGCCGCGCAGGCTGGCCAGCGCGAAGAGCGCAAACAGGGCGGCCAGCACCAGGACGGGCAGAATGATCAGCACTTTGCGCATGGCGGGCCTTCCCGGATCAGCAGTGGTCTTGTCTTGTTACTTGAAGAGTCCAGCTTGGCAAGGCCCAGACC
>JALWUB010000147.1 GCA_026993275.1 Robiginitomaculum sp.
AACCCTGTTGATGCCCCCTGATGCGCTCTGCAGGCCAGCCTGACTGGCATGAAAGGGGCAGGGCCATGAACACACCGGAGCATGGGCCATGCCTTTTCGCCCTCTTTTTGCAGCCGGTGCCGCTGCATTCCCTTGCGGCCCCTCCCAGGACCGCCTATGGACGGCGTGGGCCACGCATCCCCAACGATGCGCGCCTGTCTGCAAGGATAGGAGATCATGATGACAGACCTTGACCAGCCGGCCATGCGGCCGGCGGACCCGCGCTTTTCGTCCGGACCGTGCAAGAAACACCCGGGCTGGCAGTTTTCCAACCTTTCCAATGCCCTTTTGGGCCGCTCGCACCGCTCCCAGGCCGCCAAGGCGCGCCTGAAGGAAGCCATTGACCAGACCCGGGCGGTGCTGCAGGTGCCGGATGATTACCGCATTGGCATTGTCCCGGCCTCCGATACCGGCGCCGTGGAAATGGCGATGTGGTCGCTGCTTGGGCCGCGCCCGGTGGACGTGCTCGCCTGGGAAAGCTTTGGCAAGGGCTGGGTCACCGACATTGTCAGCCAGCTTGCGCTCGATGACGTGCAGGCCCTGGTGGCGCCATTCGGCGCGTTGCCGGATCTTTTCAGGGTGCGCCCCGAAGCCGATGTGGTGTTCACCTGGAATGGCACCACCTCGGGGGTGCGGGTGCCGGATGCGGACTGGATCAGCGCTGAACGGGAAGGCCTGACGATTTGCGACGCCACTTCGGCGGCCTTTGCCCAGAAGCTGGACTGGCCCAAGCTCGACGTGGTCACCTATTCCTGGCAAAAGGTGCTGGGCGGCGAGGCGGCGCACGGCATGCTGATCCTGTCGCCGCGGGCGGTGGAGCGGCTGGAAAGCTATACCCCGCCGCGGCCCCTGCCCAAGATTTTCCGCCTGACCAGGAATGGCAAGCTGATCGAGGGCATTTTCAAGGGCCTGACCATCAACACGCCCTCCCTGATGGCGGTGGAAGACTATCTCGACGCGCTCAGATGGGCCGCGCGCGAAGGCGGTCTGGACGGGCTTGTGGCCCGGGCGGATGCCAATCTGGCAGTCATAGAGGACTGGGTGAAGGATTCCGACTGGGCCGCCTTTCTGTGCGCCGATGCGCGCTTGCGCTCCAATACCGGCGTGTGCCTGAAAATTGTGCATCCGGCCATCACCGCCCTGCCGGAGACGGAGCAGGCCGCCTTTGCCAAGGCCATGGTGTCGATGATCGAGAATGAAGGCGTGGCCTATGATTTTGGCGCCTATCGCGATGCCCCGCCGGGCTTTCGCATCTGGTGCGGCGGCACCGTCGAGACCGATGACGTGATGGCGCTGCTGCCCTGGCTCGACTGGGCCTTTGCGCGCGCCCTGTCCGCGCTCTGACGCCTGCCAGTCTTTTTCCCTTTTTCCGATTTCTGACCAAGGAGGGCGCCATGCCCAAAGTCCTGATTGCTGACAAATTGTCTCCTGCCGCCGTTGCCGTCTTTGCCGGCAAGGGCATTGAAACCGACACCCGCACCGGCCTGTCCAAGCAAGAGCTGATCGCCATTATCGGTGATTATGACGGCCTGGTGGTGCGTTCCGCCACCAAGCCTGATGCGGATGTGATTGCCGCGGGCAAAAACCTGAAAGTCATTGGCCGCGCCGGAATCGGCACCGACAATATCGACAAGAAGGCGGCCACTGCCAAAGGCGTGGTGGTGATGAACACCCCGTTTGGCAATGCCGTC
>JALWUB010000148.1 GCA_026993275.1 Robiginitomaculum sp.
GGTCAATACCATACACCAACGTATTGATACCTGTTTGCATAACCAAGCCCATTGATTCAAGCTCGGCCCAACACTGTTGCAATCATCGTGGAGGCGCGCGGTATCAGTGCGCGCGATCCAGCAATAGCGTCTGCAGTTTTGCCGCATGCAGCGCTTGCCATTGCCGGGCGGCGGCGCTAGCTTGCGCGCCTTCACGCCGATGCTTGCACGGCGTGACTGCGCGCCGGTAGCTCAGCTGGATAGAGCACCAGACTACGAATCTGGGGGTCGGGAGTTCGAATCTTCCCCGGCGCGCCATTTCCTCCACATCACCATCTGGCAGGCCCGCTCAGTCCTCTGTGCGCACCGCCTGCACGACCCCGGCAGAGCACAGGAACATGCCGCGCCAGCTGTCGTCGAACTCCATCGCCATGGCGGCCTCGCGATAGGCCGGGCCGATGGCCTTTTCCAGCATGGGCGGCGCCGGGTGGAAGTGATACCAGTGGATTTTCATGCCATGAAAGCCCAGTTCGGAGAACAGTTCCAGCAATTCCAGCGGATTGTGATAACTGGCCTTGATGAGATCATAGCCCGGCCCGGCGCCGTCTTCGGTCTTGCTGCGCAGCGGCGGCTGGTCCGTGGCGAGGCGCGCATTCAGCTCTGCCGCAGTGGCGTCGCGAATGGCCTCCGGCACATCGCGCAAGAGATCATCGAGAATGAAATCCCGGGTCAGGCGGTTCAGGGTGAAAAGCGAGAACAGGGCATTGCGGAACTCGACAAAAACGCTGCCGCCGGGACGCACGATGGCGCGCATGTTGCGCAAGGCCTGCGCATCGTCGGCAACATGGGGCAACACCCCGGACGCCATCATGGCATCGAACAGGCCGTCCTCCAGCTGGTTCGCGAAACTGTCAAAATCATCGATATTGCCAAGCTGGATGACATCGGGATCAAGGCCCCGCCGGGCAAAGTTGGCCTTGGCCGCCGCCACCATGTTTTGCGCAATGTCGCTGCCGGCAACGCGCAAGCCCATTTCCGCCATGTGCGCCAGCGGCGTGCCCTCGCCGAGCCCGGCTTCATAGATTGACCGGGCGCCGAGTTTGGCGACCTCGCGCTTGAGGATCTTGAGGCGGAAATAATTGGCCGGGTAGTGCGGCAGGCTCTTGTAGGCCTCGTCATCATAATTGAGGTGATAGTCGTCCACCACCGCATTGTAGTGATCGGCCACCGCGACAGTCTTTTCATCGCTCATCATGCCTCCTCCAGCAAACCATGCTGCACCAGTTCTTCGATATAGGGAACCAGTTCCCATGCCGGCATGCGCAAGGCTTCGGCCAGCGCCAGAAGATCATGATTCCCGTCCGCCATGGACAAAATGTGCATGCGCGTGCGCGTCGCCTGTTCCGGGCTGCGCGTGCCCAGGGTGGAATAAAGCCCGCGCCGCCCCATTTGCGGCTCGCACAAGAGCGTTGCGCGCCAGATGCGGTTGGCCTCAAGCACTTCCAGGGCCCGGCGCACCGCCAGATAGCCCCCCGCCAGCCCCCTGGGCGTGACCAGGGACAGGTCGTCCAGCGAGGTGTGGTATTCCGGGTATTCATGGAACTTGGAGCGCATGATGCTGGCCACGGGCAAGTCCACGCCGGGGGCGCAATACTGGCGCTCGTCGCTGCCCCGCGCCAGCCAGTCATAGCGGATGAAATCCGGCGCCAGATGCGCCAGCACATGCAGCGCCGCCCGGTCCGC
>JALWUB010000149.1 GCA_026993275.1 Robiginitomaculum sp.
CGAGCGCGTGCGCCACAATGACGAATTGCCCTGGGCACTGCGCGACCATGCGCTGTTCGTCACCTATGCGCCCGCCGACGCGCCGCGTTACGCGGTTGCCGTGGTGGTCGAGCATGGCGGCGGCGGTTCGGTGGCGGCGGCGCCGCCCGCGCGCGACATCCTGCGCGAACTGCTCAAGACCGACCCGGCCTTGCAACTGGCGCGCAATGACGCCGCGGCGGCGGGGGGCGCACTGCCGTGAGCCAGTTTCGTGTTGCCCGTCCCGAACGGATCCTGCCGCTTGGCACCAAGATTGCCCGCATCAACTGGTTTCTGGTTGTGCTGCTGTCCCTGACGGCGATGATCGGCGTTGCGGTGCTCTATTCCATTGCCGATGGCTCCTGGACCCCCAACGCCGCCCAGCACGGGGTGCGCTTTGCCATGGCCTTGCTGATCATGCTGGCGCTGGCGCTGGTCGATATACGCTGGTGGATGGCGCTGGCCTATCCGGCCTATTTTGGCGCGCTGCTTTTGCTGGTGGCGGTGGCGCTGTTTGGCACCAAGGTGATGGGGGCGCAGCGCTGGCTCGATCTTGGCCCCTTGCGCATTCAGCCGGCGGAAATGATGAAGCTGGCCCTGGTGCTGGCGCTGGCGCGCTATTATCACGGCCTGCAGGGAGCGCGGCCATGGCGGCTGCGCCAGATTGCCATTCCGGCCCTGATGATTGGTGCACCGGTGGTGCTGATCCTGCATCAGCCGGACCTGGGCACGGCCCTGCTGGTTGGCGCCACCGGCGCGGTGATCGTGTTTCTGGCCGGGCTGAGCTGGCGCATCATCATTGCCGGGGCCCTGGCCGCCCTGATTGGCGGCGCCGCCTTTTTCATCTATGGCCTGCATGATTACCAGCGCGCCCGCATCGAGACCTTCCTGCACCCCGAGCGCGACCCCATGGGCGCCGGCTATCACATTTTGCAGTCCAAGATTGCCCTTGGCTCCGGCGGCGTCACCGGCAAGGGATTCCTGGGCGGCACCCAGTCCCACCTGGACTTTCTGCCTGAAAAACAGACCGACTTTGTGTTCACGGCGCTGGGCGAGGAATTCGGTTTTGTCGGCAGCGTGTTCGTGCTGGCGCTGTTTGCCGCGATCCTGGTCACCGGCATGCTCATCGCGGTGCGCTCGCGCCACACCTTCGGGCGCCTGGCGGCGGCAGGGGTGTGCGCCACCTTTGCGCTTTATGTGCTGGTCAATGTCGCCATGGTGATGGGGCTGGTTCCCGTGGTCGGGGTGCCCCTGCCACTGATTTCCTATGGCGGCACGGTGATGCTGACGGTGATGGTTGGCTTCGCTCTGGTGATGGCCGTGCACATTCACCGCGATGCCGAACTGCCCACAGGCCTGGGCCTGTTGTTATAGGCGGACCGTGTTCCTGTGCAGGCGGGGCGACGCTCAGGCCTTGCGCCGCCGGCGCTGCGCCGGAGCCGCCGGGGCTGTGCACGTCAGGCCATACATGGTTTGCGCCAGCTTGCGCGCATCAAAGGGCTTGGACAGCCAGTCATTCATGCCGGCGGCGGCAAAACGCTCCTGCTCCTCGGCCACGGCGTGAGCGGTAAGGGCAATGACCGGCACCGTGCAGCCCTCATCGCGCAATTGCCGCGTGGCCGACACCCCGTCCAGCTCCGGCATCTGCACATCCATGAGGATGAGATCATACCGCGCCGCCTGCACCGCCTGCACCGCTTCA
>JALWUB010000150.1 GCA_026993275.1 Robiginitomaculum sp.
CCAGTGCATCGCTCTTGTTGAGCACCACGATTTCCGGCTTTTGCGCCAGTCCGGCGCCATAGCGCTCCAGCTCCTTGCGGATCTTGGCGTAATCGCCCGCCGGGTCCTCGGCGGTGCCATCGACCAGGTGAATCAGCACACCGGCGCGCTCCACATGGCCCAGAAACCGCGACCCCAGGCCTGCGCCCTCCGAGGCACCCTCGATCAGGCCGGGAATGTCGGCGAGCACAAAACGGGCATCAGGCCCCATGTCCACCACCCCCAGATTGGGGTGCAAGGTGGTGAACGGATAGGCCGCCGTCTTGGGCCGGGCGGCGCTGACCGCAGCCAGCCAGGTGGACTTGCCGGCATTGGGCAGGCCGATGAGGGCCGCATCGGCAATCAGTTTCAGGCGCAGCCAGATCCAGCGCTCGGTGCCCTCTTCGCCCGGATTGGCACGCCGCGGCGCCTGGTTGACCGACGACTTGAAACGCGCATTGCCCCAGCCGCCATTGCCGCCCTTGAGCAGCAGCACGCGCTGGCCGGGCTGCGTCAGGTCCGCCAGCACATCTTCACGGTTTTCGTCCAGCACCTGCGTGCCCACAGGCACTTTCAGCACCACGTCCCTGCCCGCATGGCCGGTGCGGTTCTGCCCCATGCCGTGCATTCCGGTCCCGGCCTTGAAATGCTGGTG
Organism: Robiginitomaculum sp.; assembly: GCA_026993275.1. GTDB lineage: Bacteria > Pseudomonadota > Alphaproteobacteria > Caulobacterales > Maricaulaceae > Robiginitomaculum_B. The sequence continues at coordinate 674 of JALWUB010000150.1, forward strand.
ATAGCGGTAATCAATCAAGGTGTTGAGGCCATCTTCGGCCTCGATCCAGACATCGCCGCCCTTGCCGCCATCGCCGCCATCGGGGCCGCCGCGTTCGACATATTTCTCCCGCCGGAAGGACAGGCAGCCGGCGCCGCCATTGCCCGAACGGATATAGATCTTGGCCTGGTCGAGAAATTTCATGATATCGGCAATTCACAAAAGGCGGCAAGCCCGGCTGAACCCTCAACCGGCCTTATAGACTTGTGCCCGGCTGGCGGATGAGTCCAGACCCTAACTGCGCACGCGGACGATCAGGTCCACCCCTTCCAGACGGGTGCCCCTGGGCAATGGCGGCAGCGTGATGTCCTTGAGAATGGCGGCATCGATATCGGTCAGCGTGCCGGTGCTTTCATCATAGATGTGCTGATGGTCGCCCGTATTGGTGTCAAAATAGATGCGGCCGGCATCGGCATTGACCTGGCGCAGCAGCCCGGCTTTGCTGAGCGCCCGCATGGTGTTGTAAACGGTTGCCAGCGACACCTTGCCACGGGCCATGACGGCCTCTTCATAGAGCTGTTCGGCAGTGACATGGCGGTGTGCGCCGTCGCCATACAGCAGGCTGACCAGCAGCACCCTTTGCGCCGTGGCGCGCAAGCCCGCCTGCTCAAGCAGGGCAATGGCCCGCTGTGCCTTGTCGTCATGATCAGCCATCTGCTCTCCCTGGCCCTCAGGTCTTGAGAGTCCCTGGTGGCCGTGCTAGGCGGACCGTCTTGTGAGGGTCGGCAACGGACACTCACCCGGTTTGCCTGGCGGCGCGTTCACAATCGGCTTGTGCTTATTGGGTTTTACCTGCAAGTTCAATCTCTAATTTCGCGATTTTGTGCGGGGATCTTCATGCGTCTGACCACCAACAGCTTCGATTACGATGCCTTGATCCGCTCAGGCCATGGCGGGCTGTTCGGGCCGGGCAATGCACAATTGCCGCTGCCGCCCATGCTGATGTTCAACCGCATCACCCACATTAGCGACGAGGGCGGCGCCCATGGCAAGGGGCTGGTC
>JALWUB010000151.1 GCA_026993275.1 Robiginitomaculum sp.
CGAGGGGCTCAAGCGGCTTGAATACCGCGGCTATGATTCCGCCGGGATCGCCGTGGTCAATGGCAGCGGCATTGTGCGCCGCCGCGCCCCGGGCAAGATCACCAATTTGCAGCAGGTCATGGACGAGGCGCCGATTGAGGGCACGTGCGGCATCGCCCACACCCGCTGGGCCACCCATGGCCGTCCCAGCGAGATCAATGCGCACCCCCACAAGGCCGGGCAGGCGGCCATCGTCCACAATGGCATTATCGAGAATTTCAAGGTCTTGCGCGAAGAGCTGGCGGCGGAAGGGCGGGTGTTTGCCACACAGACCGATTCAGAGGTCATCGCCCATCTGATCCAGCATTATCTGGACCAGGGTCTGGACGAAGAGGCCGCGTTTCTGGCCGCCGTCTCACGGCTCAGGGGCGCCTATGCGCTGGCGGCGCTTGTCGGCGGAGACAGCCAGACGCTCTATGCGGCCCGCCATGGCAGCCCGCTGGTCATTGGCCTGGGCGAGGGAGAAATGTTCATTGGCTCCGACGCCTTTGCCCTGGCACCCTTTACCAGCCGCGTGCTCTATCTCGAAGAGGGCGACAGCGCCGTGGTGCACGCCGATGGTTTCACCGTGCGTGACAGATCCGGCGCTCCGGTGCAGCGAGAAATCACGACCGTCAGCATTTCCGCCATGCTTGCCGACAAGGGCAATTACCGCCATTTCATGGAAAAGGAGATTCATGAGCAGCCCGAAAGCCTGGCGCGCACCCTGACCGCCTACGGCGATCCGCAAACCGGCCTGCCCGCGCTGGATGAAAAGGCTTCCGCCTTGCTGGACAAGGCCGAACGGCTGCACGCCATTGCCTGCGGCACCGCCTATTATGCCGCTGCCGTGGCCAAATACTGGTTCGAGAGCTTGGCGGGCGTTCCGTTCGAAACCGACATTGCCTCCGAATTTCGCTATCGCGACCCGGCCTTGTCGAAAACCGGCGCGGCCATGTTCATTTCGCAATCCGGTGAAACCGCCGACACCCTGGCGGCAATGCGCTATTGCAAGCGCGCCGGCCTGGGCACGATCGGCATTATCAATGCACCCGAATCCTCCATTGCCCGCGAGACCGCGGCGCTGATCCGCACCCTGGCCGGGCCGGAGATCGGCGTGGCCTCGACCAAGGCCTTCACCGCCCAGTTGACGGTGCTGGCCCTGGCCGCCATCAGCACCGCAAGGGCGCGCGGCCGTCTTGGCACCGAAGACGCAAAGGCGCATATGCAGGCGCTGGAGCGCCTGCCGGATCTGGCGCGCCAGGCTCTGGCGCTTGAGCCGCAATGCGCCGCCTGCGCGCCGGTGCTGGCCCAAGCCCGGCAGAGCCTGTTTCTGGGTCGCGGCGTGTATTTTCCGCTGGCGCTGGAAGGTGCGCTGAAGCTGAAGGAAATCACCTATCTGCCCGCCGAGGGCTATGCCGCGGGCGAGCTCAAGCACGGCCCCATCGCGCTCATTGACGAGGGCACGCCCGTGGTTGTCATCGCCCCGGAGGACGCGCTGATCGAAAAGACCGTTTCCAATGTGGAGGAGGTTGCGGCGCGCGGTGCGAACGTCATCGCCATTACCGACGAGGCTGGCGCAGAACATTTTGCCGGGCGTGCCGCGCATACCCTGGTGCTGCCACCCTTGCCGGGCCTGACCGGGCCAATCCTCTGCGCCATTCCGCTGCAAATGCTGGCCTATCATACGG
>JALWUB010000152.1 GCA_026993275.1 Robiginitomaculum sp.
GTGTTCAGCCCGTTCAACACGCCGGGCGCGGTGGAAGGCTTTGGCGATTTCGGCTTTTTCGATCTCAACCAGACCACCAACAGCTATGCCGGCTATACCAATGTCAAGGTGCAGCTGACGCCGCGCCTGACCGCTGGCGGCGGCCTGCGCTATTCCCACGACCGCAAGAATGCCAATGCCAAATTCCCCACATTCGCAACCCGCAAGTTTGTCAAGGACAATTGGGACGCGGTGACCTGGGATGTGGACCTGGACTATAACCTGCAGGACGACACCTATGTGTATGCCCAGGTGCAGCGCGGTTACCAGACCGGCGGCTTTCCGCCGCGCCCATTTGGCGGCCCGGCGCAATTCGTTGCCTTTAACAAGACCACGTCAACCAATTACGAAGTCGGCTTCAAGGGCCGGGTTTCCGACGCCTTGACGCTGATGCTGGCCGGGTTCTGGACCGAGTACAACAATCTGGCCTTGCCGTTTTCCGACACCACGGCTGGCGGCGGTTTCGTCACCATCGTTGCCAATGCGGGCAAATCGCGCTCGCGCGGGATCGAGGCCGAAGGCACCTTGCATCTTGGCGAATATGTCGATCTGAATGCCTCGCTCGGCTATATTGATGCGGAAATCCGCCGGGTCGATCCGGGCACAATCGGCGTGCGTGCTGGCGACAGCCCGGCGCTGACGCCCAAATGGACCATTGCCGTGGCACCAAAGGTCACCCTGCCGGTGAACGGGGATGACACCTTGACCTTCAATGCGGACTATTCCTATCGCTCGTCCATGTTCGGCCAGTCGATCAACAATCCCAGCGAACGGATAAAGGGGCGCAGCCTGGTCGGCTTTTCCATCGATTATGACTCCACCGATGGCGGCTGGACGCTGGGCCTTTACGGCGAAAACATCTTCAACAAGGTCTATGATGTGGGCCGCCTGCAGGAAACCGGCTTTGTCGGCATTGTGCGCAGCAATGACCGTTCCGAGTTCGGCGTGCGCCTGAAAAAACGCTTTGGCGGCTAGCGGGCAGTTTGCCCTTGCACGCAGCGGCCACCGGGACCTCCACCCGGTGGCCGTTTTGCATGGGCCCTGCGGGAAATGCGGTCCTGACGGTGTAAATGCGGCAAAATGCCTCTATATTGGGGAGAGGAGAACAGCCATGGCCCCGGACCCGTTCGAGCTTGACCCCTTTGCGTTTGAGGCGGAAACTGCCCGGCAGCGATTGCGCCGCAGGGTCCGCGCGGCGGGAGGCATCGCCCTGATCGCCATCGGCTTGCCGCTGATTCCCTTTCCCATCCCCATTGGCGGCATCGTCACCACCAGCGGGGCCGTCGTGCTGGTGCGCAATTCCAGGCGGGCGCGTTCGGCGCTGGGCAGCCTGCTGGCGCGCCATCCGCAAACGGGGCGGAAAATCCGCGGTCTTTTCGCCAGAATGCGCCGCAGGCGCTAGCGCAAATCCTGGGGGCAATACGCCGCAAGGCGCAACATTTGAACCGGAGCCGGACGGAGAACACCATGGCCCATCTTGTTGAAGTTAGCGAAGAATCACATGAGGGCACGATCTGGCCGCGGCTGCGCGTCGAGGCCGCAACAGTGGCCGCGGGCGAGCCGATTCTGGCCTCCATGCTGCATGCGGTGATCCTCAACCATGACCGGCTGGAAGACGCGCTGGGCTATGTGCTGGCGTCCAAGATCGGCGGCGACAACATGAATGAAA
>JALWUB010000153.1 GCA_026993275.1 Robiginitomaculum sp.
GCTGGGAGGAGCGCCGCGACGGATCGGTGCGCATTGGCCAGGTGATCTATGTGCAAAGGCAAAGCCAGCGCAAGATCGTGCTCGGCAAGGGCGGCCAGACCATCAAGGCCATTGGCGCCGCCGCGCGGCAGGAATTGTCGGACATCCTGGGCCGCAAGGTGCATCTGTTCCTGCACGTCAAGGTGCAGGAAAACTGGGCCAGCAGCCGCGAGCACCTGGCCGGGCTGGGGCTTGAGCCCTGATGGAGTGGCAGGACCGCGGCATTGTTCTCGGTGTCCGCCCGCACGGGGAAAGCAGCGCCATCATCGAGGTTCTCAGCGCCGCCCATGGCCGCCATGCGGGCCTGGTGCGCGGCGCCAGGTCCAAGCGCATGCGCGGCATTCTGCAGCCGGGCAATCTGGTCGATGTGCGCTGGCGGGCGCGCCTGTCCGAACATCTGGGCGCCTTTGCGGTGGAGCTGGCCGAAGCCCGGGCGGCGGAGATTTTCGACAATGCGCTGGCGCTTGACGGCCTCGGCGCGGCCTGCGCCATGGCCCGCCTGTGTCTGCCCGAGCGCGAAAGTTTCCCGCGTGTTTTTGCCGCGTTTGACGTGCTGAGCGCGCGCATGCAGGACCCGGGCCTGTGGCCGGCGCTCTATGTACGCTGGGAGGCCGGAATCCTGCACGAGCTGGGCTATGGCCTGCAGCTTGACCGCTGCGCCGCCACCGGGCAAAGCGGCGATCTGACCCATGTCAGCCCGCGCACCGGCCGTGCCGTCAGCGCCGTGGCGGCAGAGCCTTACCGGGACAAGCTGCTGGCCCTGCCCGGTTTCTTGCGCGACGGCGCGGCGCCCTTGCGCCCCGGCGAGATTGGCGCGGGCCTGGCGCTCACCGGCTATTTTCTGGAGCGGCGCCTGTTGTGGCCGCTCAACCGGACCCTGCCCGAAGCCCGTGCGCGCATGACGGAGCGGCTTGCTGCCGCCGGGCTTTTGTAGGCGGGGCGAATCCGCATAAGGGCACAAGTGGATTTGACGCTGGACCTTGACCGGCGGGCGCGGCATAGTCGCGCCTGATAGCAAGAGGCTGAACGGATCATGTTGCTTTTTATCAAGAGGCTGTTTGCCTGGTGGGATGGCGCCACGCTGGGCACCCTTCTCACCGTCTCGCGGCGCGGGCGGAAAGTCGGCACCGATGAATTTGGCAATCGCTATTATGAAGAACGCCGGCCAAGTTTTGACGGCAAGCCGCGGCGCTGGGTGATCTATAATGGCTATGCCGACGCCTCGCGCGTGCCGGTCGCCTGGCATGGCTGGCTGCACCACACCTTTGCTGCGCCGCCAACCGAACAGCCGCCGCAGCACTGGCCCTGGGAAAAGCCGTCCCAGCCCAATCTGACCGGCACCATCTATGCCTGGCGCCCGCAAGGCTCGCTGGCGCGCGGCGGCAAACGCGCCCCGGCCCCCGGGGATTACCAAGCCTGGACACCTGAGGGGTCCGCCAGTGATGCGTGAGCAACTGGTTGAAACACTGGTTGGGCTGGTGGTGCTGCTGATTGCCGGCGTTTTTGTCGCCTATGCCATTGAAACCGTCGGCCAGGGCAAGGGCCGGGACGATTATCCCCTGATCGCCCACTTTGGCTCCATCAATGGCATCGACACCGGCTCGGACGTGCGCATGGCCGGTGTCAAGGTTGGTGTCGTCAGCGCCATTTCCCTGGACCCCA
>JALWUB010000154.1 GCA_026993275.1 Robiginitomaculum sp.
GAGCACGTCCTGCCAGCCTATGGCGTAAATCTTGAAGCCCAGATAGCCCAGAATGGCGGCCATGAAGGCCAGGCGCAGACACAGTGCGGCCTTGCTGGTCTGCAGGCGCTGATAGGTGGCCATGATGCGGCCGCCCAGATTTTGCAAAACGCCGGTCATGCGGCCAGCTCTGCATAGCGGCACAGGCGGCGGCGGCGCAATTGCTGGCCAATCGTGCGGCGGATTTCCTCTTGCAGCAGGGCGCTGTCCAGATCATGCGGATGAATGGCCAGGCGCAGCACCGGCAGGGGCCGCAACAGCCGGTCCGCCAGCCTTGACCAGAACAGCGAGGAGCGGATGCGCCCCGGGCTGCGGCTGGCATAGCTGATCACCGGGCCGCGGCACAGGGTGCGCCCCCGGCGCGGCGACCAGACATGCCAGTGGTCTTCGGCAAAGCCATAGCCTTCCGCCGCCAGCGCCGCCTTTGTGCCCTTGCTGTAAAGCCAGGCCGGGGCGACAAACCCTTGCGCATCCAGGCCGCAGCTTTGCCGCAGCGCCTGCCTGCCCGCGCGCAAGCGGCTGGTGGCGGTGCGCTGGTCAAGGCCGTAAAACTCGCCTTCGCGGGCGGTCAGGGTGCGTGCTTTCCAGCGCTTCAGGGGCGAGGCGTGGCGCAATTCGTCCCTGTGGCTGTAGCCATGCAGGATCATCTCGACCCCCGCCTCCGCGCGCTGGCGCAGCCAGGCGGCGAAGGCCTCATGTCCCTGCAGCGGCCAGGCGCGCCAGAAATCCGGCACCACCAGCATGGCATAGTCATGGCCAACGCCCAGCTCCATCAGCATGGCATGAATGGTCTTCAGGCGCGCAAAATGGCGCGGCGTGACATCATGAACGCTCAGCAATAGCCGTTTCATGCCCAGTTGCGCTCCCGCAAGGCCATGTTGTCCAGCCGCCGCTGGCGCAGCCTGCCAGCCAGAAAACTGTAAAAGAACCAGTCCTTCAGCGCCCAGGGGGTGAGGTGATAGAGCACCCGTTCACCCAGCTTCCAGCAGACCGATTCCGCATTGGTGCGCCGCGCCGAGGGCATGCACCACAGATCAAACCGGTAGATCGAGGCGCCCTCTTTGAGAACCCGGTGTGCCAGTTCGTGATCTTCCATCACATAAGGCCAGATTTGCGGATCAAACCCTCCGCACCGCCGCAGCACCTCGGTCCTGAACATGTGGCCGTAGGCCCCGGTATGGCACTGGCGCGGCAACAGGGCAGCAACCAGGCAGGTCTTGAGGCGCTTCAGCCGTGCGCACCAGCTTTGGGGGGCGCTGTAAATGTCGATGGCCATGACACTGGCCGCGTCCGGGTGTGCGGCAAACAGCCGGTCGGCGCGTTCCAGGTAATGGCGCGGATACCAGGTGTCGGCATCGCAGGTGGCAACAAACGGTGTCGCCACCTCCTTCAGCCCGCACTGCATGGCTTGTGTCCTGCCCGGTCTTGATTCATGCAGAATGCGTGCCGCAATGTGCGGATAGTCTTGCAGGACCTGGCGCGCGAGATCAGCCGACTCATCCGTGCTGGCATTGTCCACCAGGATGATTTGCGCAGGCGGCAGGCTTTGTTCGCACAGGCTGCGCAAGGTGCGCGGCAGATAGCCCCGCTCGTTGTAAAACGGGACCAGAACCGTCCAGCGCCCGTGGCTGCCCTGCGTCAATGCACTCATGCCGCCTTCCTTCCGGCCAGCCCGGCGCCCTGCTGCCGGTCCTGTTGCGACAGCGCAATCAGCGTCTGGTAATGGTCAAACAGGGCTTTGAAATGCTCGTCCGGGCAGTGCACATAACGGCTTGCCGCACCCAGGGCGGCCCGGCGCAGGCGCTGCGCATCGCGCGCCAGCAAGCGCCCGATCGCCTGCGTGCAGGCTGGCACATTGCCTGCCTGATAGGTTTCGGCATAGGCCGGGCGTGCCAGATCGGCGGCGCCGCCAGTATCGGGCACAACCACCGGCAGGCCCGAGCACAGCGCCTCGCCGACAACAATGCCGAAGGTTTCCGAGGCCCCGCCATGCAGCAGGGCATCGGCGCTGGCCATCATCTGCGCCAGCTTTTGCCGGTCCGCGATTTTCCCGGCGGCATGAACGCCGCGGTGTTTTTCGCACAGGCGGTCAATACGGCGCCGCTCGGGCCCGTCGCCAACAATAAAGAGCCCGGCCGGGCGCGATGCATTCAGGCGCGAGACGGCCTTGATCATGGTGGCGGTGTGTTTTTCCGGGTGCAGGCGGCCGACGCTGATCAGCAGCGGCGCCTCCGGATCAGCAATGCCGCACTGGCGCAGCATGTCCAGACGGCAGGATTCGCGGCGCAGAAGCGGCGAGAACAGGCCTTTCTCGACACCCAGCGCAATGGTCTGCGGACGGCGCAGGCCATGGCCGGCAAAGCGGTCTGCCATCCAGCCGCCCGCGACCACCGAGGTATCATAAAGCGCGCTCAACCGGTCCAGATAGCGCCAGAACCAGGCAAACATGCCTTCCACCACCCGGGAGCCCAGCAGCGGCGCCAGAAAGGTTTGCGGATAGCTGGCCACCGGGTCGGCATGAACAAAGAAGGACTTGATCGCCGGGCCGCGCCATTTGGCGGCAATCCAGCCGCCCTTCCAGGGCGAGGAGCCTTCGACCACATCAGGCGCTTCACGGTCCAGAATCTTGTACACCGGCACCGGATCGGCAAACAGAAAATAGCGCGGGTCCAGCGGTATGCGCCGGGCCTTCACCCAGACAATCTTGCCGCCGCGGCGCGGCTCAACCCTGTCTTCGGCCCCGGGGGCCACAATGGTGGTCTGATGGCCATTGCGGGCGCTGTAATCGAGCTTTTGCTCGATATAGGTGCGCACCCCTCCCCCCTGCAGGGAATAAAACTCCGCAATATCAACGATTTTCATGATGCAGCCCCAAGAACTGTCCCGTTTTCCTGTCTGCCGGCCATGCTGTGTGTGTTGGTGTTGGCAAACACATAAGGCGTTTGCCCAAGTATGTCATAATAATTTTCCAGCACCGATGCCAGTACCGCAGGCCATTGATAGGCCTCGCTGCGCCGGAGCGCCTGGCGGCCAAAATGGCGGCGCACATCCGGCGACTTCGCCAGCCGCGTCAGCCAGTGGACAAAATCGTCCGCATCGCCGGGTTTTGCCAGGAAGCCGGTTTTGCCATGCACCACCAGAGCACGGCTGCCGGGGGCATTGGCGGCCACCGCCGGCACGCCGCTGGCCATGGCCTCCAGCGTGGTGTTGCCAAAGGTTTCCGAGCGGCTGGGGTTGAAGAAAATATCCGAGGACGCATAGGCCCGGGCCAGGTCCGGTCCGCTCAAATGCCCGGTGAAGATGGCGCCCGGCATTTTTCTTTCCAGGCTGGCGCGCGCAGGGCCGTCGCCCACCATCAGGCAGTGATGCGGCACGCAATGGGCGCGCAGGGTCCTGAGCGCCCTGACCAGCAGGCCCAGGTCCTTTTCCATGACCATGCGCCCCACATAGGCAATCAGCACCTCCGGTTCGCGGACATCATGGGCCTGGCGCCAGGCCTGATCCCGGCGGCCGGGATTGAACAGCGCATGATCCACGCCTCGGCTCCAGAGGCGCACCGGCGTGCGCACGCCGCTTTTGCGCAATTCCTCGCGCATGCATGGCGAAGGCGCCAGAACCAGATCAGCGCGATTGTAGAAATTGACCAGAAGGCGCGTGGCCAGGGGGCGCAGGGCGCCAAGGCCGTAATAGCGCAAATAGGTGTCAAAACGCGTATGGCAGGAGGCCACCACCGGAATGCCGCGTCCGCGGGCCCAGGCCATCGCCGCATGGCCGCTCAGATCCGGCGCGCTGACATGCACCAGTGAAGGCCGGAACGCCTCGAGATCGGCACGAACGGCTTTGGGCAGGCCCAGGCCAAGGCGGTATTCCCGGCGCCCGGGAATCGGCACGGAAGGGATCGAGACCAGCGTGCCTTGCGGCGCAAAGGCCGGCGTGCTGACCGTCGGCGCATACACCCGGCTTTCAATGCCCTGGCTTTCCAGATAGCCAACCAGCAGGTTCAGCGCCCGTGCCGGGCCGTCCATGACGGCATTGTAATTTCCAGAAAAAATGGCGACTCTGAGCGGCCGCAACTCCACTTTGCCCAAATACATGATGACACTGTGTCCCGATACCAGCCTGCACCATTGCAGCCCTGCCAGGAAGACGGCGCCAGAGGGCGCAATCCTCCAGTCACCGGTGAACATGATCAGCATTTTCAGCACAATGGTCAGCCCATGGCTTGGGCGGCCGCCAGGCGGTCTGCCGGATTACGGGGAATGTGCGGCCCGCCTAGTGCAAATTTGCGCCTGCATTATGCAGAAATTGTGTGCCAATTGTGACAAACACAGGGGCGCGCCTGGCGGCAAGACCAGGGCGCGTTTGCAGGCCCTGGGATTTCCTTGTCATCCCGGGAAAACGAAGTTTTACCCGGGACCCCTTGTGCAATGCCACCGCCCCCCTTGGGCCCCGGACAATTTCTGATGAAATTTCCGGGGTGACGCCTAAGAGATAATCTCTGTGCTCAACTATATGAGAAGGATTCCCGCATGCTCAGGCCGCGCGGATATTGCGCAGGAACTCCTGAACCTGGCTGCGCAGGGTTTCGGCTTGCTGTCCCAGCTCGCCCGCCGCATCAACGACATTGCTGGAGGCCGCGCCGGTCTCGTTGGCGCCTTCGAGCACTTGCGAGATATTGCGCGACACGTCCTGGGTGCCGGTGGCGGCTTCCTGGGTGTTGCGGGCAATTTCCTGGGTTGCGGCGGCCTGTTCCTCGACCGCGGCATTGATGGTCATTGAAACCTCGTTCATCTCGTCAATGGTCGCGCGGATGGCGGAGATCGCTTCCACCGACTGGCCGGTGATTTCCTGCATGCTCTGAATCTGGCTGGCAATGTCCTCGGTCGCCTTGGCGGTCTGGGTGGCCAGCGATTTCACTTCCGAGGCCACCACGGCAAAGCCGCGGCCCGCCTCGCCGGCGCGCGCCGACTCAATCGTGGCGTTGAGCGCCAGCAAATTGGTCTGTTCGGCAATGTCGGAGATCATCTTGATGACCTCGCCAACCTTTTCGGCAGCCTGGGCCAGGGATTCAATGGTGTCGTTTGTTGTCTGGGCGCGCTCCACCGCCTGCCCGGCAATTTCGGTGGAATGGGACACCTGCTGGGCAATTTCGCCCACCGATGCGCCCATTTGCTCGGCCGCCGTGGCAACCACGGAGACATTGGCCGTGGCCTCTTCGGCGGCGGCTGACACCGTGGTGGAGCGCTCGGAGGTCTGTTCGGCGGTTCTGGCCATGGTCTGGGCCGTGGTTTCCAGCTCTGTCGCCGCGGCGGCGACGGATTCGACAATGCCCAGCACGTTCTGCTCGAAGGCATTGGCCAGCGCTTCCATTTCGCGATGCTTTGCCGCTTCGGTTTCTTCCAGATAGATCGAAATGGCAAAATCCATGTCCAGGAAAGACGCCTTGACCAGCGCCGCCAGATAGAGGGCGCGCTTGTCGGCCATCTTGTCGCCGCCAAGGCCCTTGGAGACGAAGGTTTCGGAGATCTTTGCTGCAACGGCGGTCACGATCTGGGCATAACCGGCAATATACCAGCGCGGCTCCAGGCCGAGTTCGGCATGCACCTTGCCGATGCGGCGCACCGAGTCCACATAGGCATGATCAAATTCACCAGAAGCAATATGCAGCCAGTGATCGAGCTGTTTTTGCGCCGCGTGCTGTTTCGCCGCCTCGCTGCCAAAGAACCTGTTGGTCTGCGGCCACTGGCTGATATGCTCGTAAAAGTCTTTCAGGATTGGCGGCAGCCATTCCTTCAGATACGGCCGCAATTCCCGCAGGGCGACGTCACAGCGGCCCTTTTGCAAGGTCATGAAACGCAGGCGCTCTTCGATCTGGATGGTGTCTTTTACTGCGGTATCGCTCATAACTGGTATCCCTGCTCTGTATGCGGCAGCCTGTGCACCTGGGCACAATCCGCCTGTGCAATCCCCCGATTGGACACAACTGAGCGTGATTTGGTTACCAAACCCTTAGCGATGAAACAGTTTTTATTTTACATCTTTGAATTGCATTGAGTGCCGTCAACCCGTCTGCCGGGGGGTCAGCCCCTTGATTTTTCGGCCAGTTTCATGCGCGCTTCGGCCAGCTTGGCCTTGATCTCGGCGCGGCGGCCTGCATCGGCGAGCGGGCGCGACGGGCGGGGCGGGGCGGCCAGGGCATGTTCCAGCGCCTTGATCGCCTCGTCATAGTGCTTCCGGCGCAGCAGAAAGTCGCCATAGAAATAGTTCGCATCAATGCCGTCGGGATTGATCTCAAGGCCCTTGAGCAAATTGGCGCGCGCCTTTTTCTTGCTGCCAAAGCCGATGACGCCGCCCGGCACCTGGTAATAGAGCGAGCCAAGCGTGGTATAGGCCGAGCCGCCCAGCACCGTGCCGTCAATGGCGATGGCCTGTTCCAGTTCGCGTTTGGCCTGTTTGGCCAGGCCAAGGGCGCCCATGCCGCCCTTGATGCCCGCTTCGGTGCTCTTGATGATGGCGGACCAGACCAGCGGTTCGGCGCGGCCCGGATAGGCGGCGGTCAGCTTGTCCGCCTCATCGGCCAGCGCCGCCATTTGGGCAAGCTTCTGGTCGTGGTCCTTGACCTGGTAATTGATCACCGCCCATTGCGACTGCAAATGGCTGATGCCGGCGCTGAGGTCATCGGCCGCCTGGGCAGGCAGAACGAAGAGCAGCGCGGCAGATATGGTCAGAAACAGGGTTTTCATGGTCATGCTCCAGAGTGTCAAAGCTGATGTTGAAAGAGGTTGCGGGCAATGCGGTCATTGGCGGCGAGCGAGCCGTCAACAAGGCGCGGCAAGACCGCATTGACGCGCACGAAGAAGCTTTCCGGAAAGCCCAGATAAACGTCCTTCTTGCTGGCAATGATGGCCCGGACGATCTTTTTGGCGACCTGGTCCGGGTCATCCATGTTCATCCGCGTCAGTTCCGCATAGCGCATCACGGTTT
>JALWUB010000155.1 GCA_026993275.1 Robiginitomaculum sp.
CACCAGCAGGCGCTCCAGCGGGCCGTCCTGCGCCTCGCCCTGCAGGGTCATGGGCACCGGGCCGGTTTCGCCGACAAGCCCGGCGCGCACCGGTATGGGCAGGGGCTGCTTGCTGTCCTGCCCGGGAGTGGGCGGGGTGTGCTGGCGCAGGGTCAGGGTCAGCGTTCCCGCGGCTTCATCCCAGCTTTCCGAGGCGCTCAGCACCGGCGTGCCGGCCTGGCTGTACCATTTGCGAAATGCCGAAAGGTCCAGCCCGTTGGCCTGCTCGAAGGCCTGCAAGAACTGCTCGACCGTCGCCGCCGTGCCGTCAAGGGTGGCAAAGTAATGGTCCATGCCCCTGGCAAAGGCCTCATCGCCGATCAGCGTCCTGAGCATGCGCACCAGTTCGGCGCCCTTCTCGTAAATGGTGGCGGTGTAGAAATTGTCGATCTTCAGGTATTCGTCAGGGCGCACCGGGTGGGCCAGCGGCCCGGCGTCTTCGGGGAACTGCCGCGCCCGCAGGGCCTTGACATTCTTGATCCGGCAGATGGCCGCGCCGCGCTGGGAGGCGGAAAACTCCTGATCGCGAAACACCGTCAGGCCCTCTTTCAGGCACAATTGGAACCAGTCGCGGCAGGTGATGCGGTTGCCGGTCCAGTTATGGAAGTATTCATGCGCGACCACCGATTCGATGTGCTCGAAATCGCTGTCCGTGGCGGTCTGCGCATCGGCCAGCAGCACCGAGGAATTGAAGATGTTCAGCCCCTTGTTCTCCATGGCGCCAAAATTGAAATCGCGCACCGCCACGATCATGAACAGGTCAAGATCATATTCGCGGCCAAACGCCTCTTCGTCCCAGCGCATCGCCCGTTTGAGCGCATCCATGGCGTAATGCGCGCGCGGCGCATCGCCCGGGTCCACATAGATGCGCAAGGGAATGGTGCGCCCGCTCATGGTGGTGAAGGCATCCTCGATCATGTCGAAGGCGCCGGCAACCAGGGCAAACAGATAGGCCGGCTTCTTGAACGGGTCCTGCCAGCGGGCAAAATGGCGGCCGCCCGGCAAATCGCCGGTTTCCAGCAAATTGCCGTTTGAAAGCAGGGTGGGAAAGTCGTCCCTGGGCGCCTCGATGCGGGTGGTGAAGCGGCTCATCACATCGGGCCGGTCCGGATAGTAGGTGATGCGGCGGAAGCCTTCGGCCTCGCACTGGGTGCAATAGCGGCCGCCGGACATGTAAAGCCCGCTCAGCGCCCGGTTGTCCCTTGGCGCGAAGCGGGTTTCGATGGCCAGTTCACAGGCATCGGGCAGGCCGGGCACGGTCAGGGTCTTGCCGTCCACACTGTAGGAATTGTTGCCCAGCGGCACGCCATCCACGGCAATGCTGACCAGTTCCAGATTTTCCCCGTTGAGCACCAGCGGCGCATCTGCCGCGCCGGTGCGGCGCAGGGCCATGACCGAACGCACGCGTGTGGCGTCAGGGTCGAGGTTGAATTCAAGATCGACAGTCTCGACGGCAAAGGGATAGGGGGCGTAATCGGCAAGCCGGACCGGCTGCGGGGTTTCGGTGCGCATGAACGGGTTTCCTCAAAATGATTTGCCCATTATGTAGGCCTGCAAAGGCGGCGCGTCACCCCGGCCGCGGCAATCCCGTCAGCTCAGGAACATGGGCAGGCCGCGGACGCCGCGAATGCGTGGCCGGTATGCCGGGATGTCATAGAG
>JALWUB010000156.1 GCA_026993275.1 Robiginitomaculum sp.
GCCTTTGGCGCGCGCAGCGGCATGGAGCTGGCGGTCGAGATCGACCCGCGCACCATGAGCGCGCAAAAGGCGGCGGCGCTGGCCGCGGCGGGGGTGACGCGCGCCTCGCTCGGCGTGCAGGATTTCAATGCCCATGTGCAGCGCAAGATCAACCGTATCCAGCCCTTCGCAATGGTGCGCGATGCCGTGCACTGGCTGCGGGATGCGGGCATTGCGGCGATCAATTTTGACCTCATCTATGGCCTGCCGGGGCAAAGCGTGGCCGATGTGCGCCGCAGCGCGCAAAAGGCGCTCAGCCTGCGCCCGGACCGGCTGGCGGTGTTTGGCTATGCCCATGTGCCCTGGTTCAAGAAGCATCAGCAGATGATTGCGCAGGCGGACCTGCCGGGCATGGAAGAACGCTTTGCGCAAGCCGCCACGGTTGGCGAAGTGCTCAGGGCGGGCGGCTATGAGGCCATCGGCTTTGATCATTACGCCCACCCGCAGGACAGCATGGCCATGGCGGCGCGGGAGGGGCGCCTGCGGCGCAATTTCCAGGGCTATACCACCGACACCGCCGACACGCTTCTGGGTCTTGGCGCCTCCTCCATCAGCGCGCTGGAACAGGGTTATGTGCAAAATGCACCGGCGCTGGATGGCTGGCGCAAGGCCATTCACGAGGGCCGCCTGCCGGTGGTGCGCGGTGTTGCCTTGCGCGGTGAGGATGCCCTGCGCCGCGCCGCCATCATGACGCTGATGAGCGCCATGGAACTGGATTGCGCCGCCCTGTGCGCCCGCCATGGCATGCCGGCGGAGACGCTGGATGATGCCCTGGACAAACTGCGGCTGCTGCAACAGGACGGCCTGGTTGCGTGCGAGGGCCGCACAGTGCGTGTCACCCCCGAGGGGCGTATTTTCGTGCGCAATATCGCCGCCTGCTTCGATGCCTATTGGCAAGACAGCGCCGGGCGTCATTCCCGCGCGGTGTAACACCAGCGCCGTGACGGCTCAGCCCAGCATGGCCTTCAGCTTTTGCCGGGCGCGATAGACGCGCAATTCCACCGCCTTGGGGCTGATGCCCAGAATCCGGGCGGCTTCGGCCTGGGAGCGCTCTTCCAGGCAGAACAGGATAAAGGCCTCGCGCAATCTGGGCGGCAAGGCGGCAATGCCGCTGTGCAGGGCCTGCAGATCATCGCGCGCCTGCAGGCGTGTTTCCGGCGCAATCGCGCTTTGCGCATCGGGCAGGGCATTGTGCCGTTCCGGGACCAGCCGCTGCAAGAACCGGCGCGCCTTTTTCATGCGCGCCATGTCATGGCACTTGTTCAGGGTAATGCGATACAGCCAGGTGGACAGCTTGTAGCGCACATTATAGCGGTGCAGATTGTAAAAGGCCGAGATGAAGGCATTCTGCACCACGTCTTCGGCTTCGTCTTCATCGCCCAGATAGCGCAGCGCATAGCGATACAGCACCTCCTTGTAACGCCGCATGATCAGCGTATAGGCACGCTCCTCGCCATCCAGCGCCCGCCGGACCAGCTCGGCGTCCGGCGTATCGCGGTCAGGACTGTTCGGTGATGTCATGAAGCGAGCGCAGCATCTGGGCGTCAAACTTGCGCGCCTGTTCGGCATTGAGCACGGCGCGCATGGCGAAAATGTGCCGCAAGGTCTCGTTCTGGAAATCCCCCAGCACCCGCAAATAGGCAAGTTCGGCGCGT
>JALWUB010000157.1 GCA_026993275.1 Robiginitomaculum sp.
GTCAATCAGGCGGTGGGCGTGGATGATGAAATAACGCATGTGCGCATTGTCAACCGTTTGCTGCGCCGCGGCTTTCCAGGCGGCATAGGCGCTGGCGTGATCGGGATAGGCGCCGACAAAATCGAGCGTGTCCAGGTCCTTGAAATAGACCGTGTTGACATCCTCCAGCTCCCCGCCAATGACGAGGTGCAGCAATTGTTTGGCGTTCTTGCGCTGACGCGGGGTGTTCATGAATGACGAGCCTTCCATTGTGAACGGGTGATTCGGCCTAATATCAGGGCGTGCAAAGCGGGGCCAGCGCAAATTACCCCTGGCTTGCGGCTGGCGCTTTCATCATAACGGAAAACCGCGCCATCGGGGCTGGTGACGAGGGCCCCGGCCTCGGTGGCGATCAGGTCGGCGGCGGCCAGGTCCCAGTCCGATTTGGGTTTCATGTCCAGCGCCGCATCCCAGCGCCCGCTGGCCACCAGCGCCATGCGGTAGGCAATGGAATTGCGCTGCGCGGCGTGCACATCCGGCCATTGGTCCGCCCACAATCGTGACCGCAGCAATCCGTCAGGCACCAGCATGCGCGCGCCTTCCAGCGTGCCGCGATGGCTGGCCTGCAGGCGCACGCCATTGCAATATGCGCCAGCGCCCGCACGGGCACTGAAGAGTTCGTCCCGGGCCGGGTTGAAGACGACGGCGCTCGCCGGCCGCCCGGCTTCGACAACGGCCAGGCAGATGGTGAAATGCGGCTGCCCCCTGATAAAAGCCCGCGTGCCGTCAATGGGGTCGACGACAAATGTGCGCCCTGATCCCAGCCGCGAGCCGTCATCGCGGCGCTCTTCCGACAGCCAGCCATAACCGGGCCGGGCCCCGCGCAGCATGTCATGGAGCAGGGCATCAATTTCAAGATCGGCCCTGGTGACCGGATTGCCGGGGCTTTTTTCCTCAATGGCGCCCGGATCGGCAAACCATTTCATGGCGCAGGCACCGCCGCGGCGGGCTGCTTCCTCGAGCAGGTCCAGATCACCCTGGGGGGCGGCGTTCATTGGCCGGCGACGGCAAGGCCCTCGATGAGGAGGGAGGGGGAGTTGGCGCGGGCGCGAAAGCGCAGATCCGATGCCGGAATCATGCGGGCGAAAATGTCCTTGAGGTTTCCCGCCACGGTCATTTCATTGACGGCGCCGGCCCTTTGGCCGCCGCGCACTTCAAACCCGGCAATGCCCACCGACCAGTCGCCGGTGCCGGCATTGAAGGACGGGCCAAAGGCATCGGTGACCAGAAGGCCATTGCCCATTTCGGCCATCAGTGCCTCGGGCGATTTTTCGCCGGGCGCGATATAGACATTGGTGCTGGCCACGCCGGGCGGGGCGCCAAGATTGAGCGCGCCATGGCCGGTGGGCGGCTCGCCCATCTGCCGGGCCGAGGCCAGGGAGTGCAGCCAGGTGGTCAGGCGGCCATGTTCGACCAGATGGCGGCGCTGGCGCGCCAGCCCCTCGCCATCAATGGCCGAAGAACCCAGGCCGCGCAGGCGGAACGGGTCCTCGATGATATTGACATCAGGGGCAAACACCGGCTGACCCTTGCTGTCTTTCAGGAAGGAGACGCCACGGGCAATGCCGGGGCCGGAAATCGCCCCCAGGAACATGCCCAGCAAGGCGCGGGCCGTGCGCGGCTCGAACATCACCGCCATGGCGGCGCTGTGCA
>JALWUB010000158.1 GCA_026993275.1 Robiginitomaculum sp.
GGCAGGGTCTGTGGGTAATCACGCATGAACTTCTCATTCCTTCCAATGTCCGGGACTTCAGCCCCGAAAGGTCATGATTCGGTCTGATTATGACAGCGAAAACCATAACGGGGGCTGAACAGAATGTGGCGATCCCCAGCCTTTCTTTCAAGGACCGCCACAGACATTGTTCAGCGCCCCCTTGCCAGGACAGGCCCGCCCGCGCATCATGAAAAAAGGGGAAACACCATGCAAGACTTCCGTTTCAGACCATCCCGCTGGCGCCGCAATCCAGGGTCTGAACCCAATTGGATTACGCAATTCTGTTTGACAGGAACGGGCAAGATGCCAGCAAAGGCGACGAAGGACAGGCAAGCCCTATTCGAGGAGCATTTGCGCCGCAGATTGGGTTTTCCTGTCAAACCCATACGGGCGCTGGCGCAGAATGGGCAATCCAAATGGGTTCAGGCCCTAGTGGTGCTGGCAGCCTGCATCGGCAGCCTGCACGCGCCCGCCGCCACCGCCATGCCGCCCTGCGAGGCCAGAGACTGCCCCAGCACATGGGTTGGCATGTCCGCCGAGCAGGAAAAGGCCGTGCAGCGTTTCGCGCAGGCCTACAAGCGATTCATCAACAAGGCCCGCACCGAAACGACAACGGTCACGCAAACGCTGAAACTGGCCCGGGCCGCCGGGTTCAAGCCCTGGCACGATGGCGCACCATTGACGCCAGGCCGCCGCTATTACCATGTCAACCGCGGCCGCGAGATGGTCCTGTTTGCCGTTGGGCGCGCGCCACTGCTCGAGGGCGCCCGCATTTCCGCCTCGCACATTGACAGCCCGCGGCTGGAACTCAAGGGCCGCCCGGTCTATGGCCGCGAGGGCTTTGCCTTGCTGCAGACCAATTATCATGGCGGCATCAAGAACTATCAATGGACCAACATCCCGCTGGCGCTTCTTGGCCATGTGGACAAGAAGGACGGCAGCCGGGTGGTCATTTCGTCCGGGCTGAAGGCGGATGAGCCGGTGTTCGTCATTCCCGGCCTGTCGCCGCATGTGGATGTGGATTTGCGCCAGCGCAAGAACCGCGATGTCATTGCCGCCGAAGAGCTCGACCCGATTGCCACCTCCCGCGAAGACAGTGCCGGGAAAGATGCAAAGGCCATGGTGGTTTCGGTCCTGCGCGAAAAATACGGCATTGGCCTGGATGATCTGGTTTCGGCGGAACTGGCGCTGGTGCCAGCCTTTGCCCCCCGGGACGCCGGCTTTGACCGCGCCCTGATCGCCGCCTATGGCCAGGATGACCGCTTGAGCGCCTATGCCTCCATCCGTGCCATTCTGGAGGCCAAAACACCGCAAAAAACAGCCTTTGTGCTGCTTGCCAACAATGAGGAAGTGGGCAGCCGCAACAATACCGGCGCGCATTCGACCTATTTTGTCGATCTCTATTCAGAGCTTTTGCTGGCGCAAATGGGGGATCGCTATCGCGAGCCCTATCTGCACCGGGCCTTGCGCGCCAGCCAGGTGGTGTCCACCGACGTCAATCCGGGCATCAACCCGATCTGGCCCTCGGCCTGGGAGGCGGGCAATGCGCCGCGCCTTGGCCATGGCATCAATCTGAAGATTTACGGCAAGGGCAATAACGCCAATTCCGAATACCTGGCCCAGACCCGCGCCATGCTGGATCAGGCCGGGATTCCCTGGCAGACGGC
>JALWUB010000159.1 GCA_026993275.1 Robiginitomaculum sp.
CGCGGTATTGCCTTAAAAATAGGCAGGCGCTGCAAAAAACGAGGGCAATGATGGTGATCCATGTTTGAAATCCTGACGGTGGAGCAGGCCTATCAGGCCGATCGCCTGGCCGAAGAAACCGGTATTGAGAGCTATGCACTGATGCAAAAGGCCGGGGCGGCGCTGGCGCAGGCGGTGCAGGGGCTGGATATGGCCGGGCCGGTGCAGGTCTGGTGCGGCCCCGGTGCCAATGGCGGTGATGGCTATGTGGCGGCGCGGATATTGCGCGACGCCGGTCTGGAGGTGTCCGTCCATGCCCTGGGCGATCCGGCACACCTGAAGGGCGATGCGGCGCGTGCCTGTGCACAATGGGGCGGCCCGGTTGCGCCGGCCCGCCCCGAAGCCATGGCCTCCGGCGGGGTCATTCTGGATGCGCTGTTCGGGGCCGGGCTGTCGCGGCCCCTGCAGGGCACCGCGGCGCAGCTGGCCCGGGCCATGACCGAATCGGCCGCGGCGGTGGTGGCTGCCGACCTGCCGAGCGGCATTGCGGGTGATAATGGCGCGCCGCCGGGCCCGCATGTGCGCGCCGATGTGACGGTGACCTTTTTTCGCAAGAAATGCGCCCATGTGCTGGAGCCCGCCCGGTCTGCCTGCGGCAGGGTCGTGGTGGCCGATATCGGCATTCCGGATGCGGTGCTGGACACGATCCGGCCGCAGCTTTGGGAAAACCATCCCGGCCTGTGGCCGGGCTTGCCGCCCAGGCCGGGGGTGATGGTCCACAAGCATGCGCGCGGCAGTCTGGTGGTGCATTGCGGCGATGTCTTTCACACGGGTGCGGCGCGGCTGGCGGCGCGGGCGGGCTTGCGCGCCGGGGCCGGTCTGGTGAGCCTGCTGGTCGAGGAAGCCGCGGCGCGGGTGTGCGCGGCCCATGAAACCGAGGTGATGCTGAGCGTGCGCCGCAAGGGCAGGGACCTGGCGCCGCTATTGCACGCGATACGTCCCACCGCTGCGGTCATCGGCCCGGCGGGCGGCACCGGCAAGGCCATGCGCGAGGATGTCATGGCCCTGCGCATGCAGGGCCTGCCGCTGGTGGTGGATGCGGATGCCTTGAGCGCCTTCGCCAAAGCCCCGGACCTGCTCTTTGCGCAACTGGACGAAACCTGTGTGCTGACCCCCCATGAGGGCGAGTTTGCGCGGATTTTTCCCGGACTGGCCGACCGCAGCCAGAACAAGGCCGAGCGCACCCGCCTTGCCGCGGCGCGGGCAGGGTGTGCGGTGCTGCTCAAGGGGCCGGACACCATCATTGCGGCGCCTGATGGCCGCGCCATCGTCAACACCAATGCGCCGCCAGACCTGGCCACCGCCGGGTCAGGCGATGTGCTCGCCGGTATTACGGGTGCGCTGCTGGCACAAGGCGCCAATGGCTTCGAGGCTGCCGCCTGCGCTGCCCTTGTGCATGGCGCAGCGGGGGCCGTGTGCGGCCGCGGACTGATCGCCTCCGACCTGATTGCCGCCCTGCCAGAGGTGCTGCAAACACGATTGTGAGGCATTCATGCAGATTTGGGGCTGGCGCCGCGACGTTTGCGGGACTACATGCAGGGCCTGCCAGATCTGGTTTTCGAGTCTCGGTATCAGCCCTCATGAGCGCAAAAGACAAAGCATTGCACGCGCGCCAGAAGCGTGACCTGACCAAGGGTCCCGTCATGGGC
>JALWUB010000160.1 GCA_026993275.1 Robiginitomaculum sp.
TGCTGCGGCTGGCGCTGGCGGCACTGCTGATGGGCGGCGTCATCGCCGTGCTGGCGGCGCCGGTGCGCGAAGCGCTGCAGGCCCTGCCCGCGCACGATTTTCTCAGCGCCCTGCTGATGGCTGTCATAGGCCTGCTGGTTTTTGCTGCTGCAGCGCTTGCCACGCGGGCAGTGCGCTGGCACGAAATCAGCCTGCTGGTGCGCCGTTCTTGACCCCTGGCGGGCAGAGGCGCACGGCCACCACCGCTGGACAGTCTGGATTTTACTCATGAATGACACACCATCCTATAACGGCCCCGAGCGGGTGTTTTCCGGCGTGCAGCCCACCGGGGCGCTGCACCTGGGCAATTATCTGGGCGCGCTGAAAAAGTTTGTCGCCCTGCAGCACAGCCATGACTGCCTGTTCTGCATTGTCGATCTGCATGCCATCACCCTGCCCCAGGACCCCGGGACACTGGCCGCGAATACCCGCAAGATTGCCGCCGCCTTCCTGGCCGCGGGGCTGGACCCCAGGCGCGCCATCATCTTTGTGCAAAGCGCGGTCACGGCGCATGCGGAACTGGCCTGGATCTTCAACTGCACCGCGCGCATGGGCTGGCTCGAGCGCATGACCCAGTTCAAGGACAAGGCCGGGCGCGACAAGGAGCGCGCCTCGGTCGGGCTGTTCGACTATCCTGTTCTGCAGGCGGCCGACATTCTTGCCTACAAGGCCACCCATGTGCCCGTCGGCGAGGACCAGAAACAGCATCTGGAATTGTCGCGGGACATTGCCGACCGCTTCAACCGCCAATACGGCGCACCGGGCTTCTTCCCGCTGCCCGAGCCGTTGATCAAGGGCCCGGGGGCGCGCGTGATGAGCCTGAAGGACGGCACCAGAAAAATGTCCAAGTCCGACCCGTCGGACCTGTCGCGCATCAATCTGGAAGACGATGCCGAAACCATTGCCCGCAAGATCAGGAAGGCCCGCACCGATCCGGAGCCACTGCCCGCAACCGTGGACGGGCTGGCCGGGCGTCCCGGCGCCGCCAATCTGGTCGGCATTTATGCGGCCCTGGCCGGGATCAGCGATCAGCAGGTGCTGGACGAATTCGGCGGCAAGGGCTTTGGCGTGTTCAAGCCGGCGCTGGCCGATCTGGTGGTGGACGCCCTCACCCCGATCGGCAAGGAACTGGCGCGGCTGAATGCGGACCCGGGCCATATCGATGCGGTCCTGCAGGACGGCGCAGAGCGCGCCCGCGCCATTGCCGCGCCGGTGATGGCCGACGTGCGCCGCCTGGTCGGCTTCTGGGGAAACTAGAGCACTTCCCGAAAAAGCCTGTCCCGGACCCCGAACCGGGATGGGAACCGGTTTTCGGACAAGACGTGCGGCAAAAATAGGATAGAGTGCGGTTTTGATTCTATCAAAACGTGAAGCGCTCCAGAGTCTGAACCCACTTGGATGCAGACCCTGGAGAACGATTTGCCAGCAGACCAAGCGGGGTGATATGCCTTTGGCGGGGAATCACATGGCCGCCTGACGGGAAAGAGAGGCCGGTATGATCAGCATGTTCGGCTTGGGCCTGGCGCTGGCGCTTTTGATGTTTCTGGCCATGCGCGGCTGGTCGATCCTGGTGGCCGGCCCCCTGTGCGCCCTGATCGTGGCGCTGACCTCGGCGGTGCCCCTGCTGCCGCCTTTGGCCG
>JALWUB010000161.1 GCA_026993275.1 Robiginitomaculum sp.
CCATGGTTTCATGGCGTTCATAATAGACAAGGGTTTTCACGCCGTGTTGTTTGGTAAAGCCATCGGCCACACCTTCTTTGTGTTGCCAGATACGCTTTGGCAAATCGCTGGTCACGCCAATGTAAAGTGTGCCATTGGGCTTGCTGGCCAGGATATAGACACAAGGATTCTTCCGCATACTTGTAACCCTGCCATAAAACAATCCGCCTGGGGAGGGCGTTGCTTATGACTGAAACCATCAAGAACGCGGATCCGGCGCTGTATAATGCCGACATGGCGCCGGCATCGCCGCAAGAGCGCACCTGGAACATGTGGTCCTATGCCTCCTTGTGGGTCGCCATGGTTGTGTGTGTGCCGACCTACATGCTGTCCGGCGGCCTGGTGGCGGCGGGCATGAGCTGGTGGCAAGCAGTTCTGACGGTGTTTCTGGGCAATACCATCGTGCTCATTCCCATGGTGCTGATCGGCGAGATCGGGGCCCGCTACGGGGTGCCCTTTCCGGTGCTGCTGCGCTCGGCCTTTGGCACGGAAGGCGCGAAAATCCCGGCCATGGCGCGCGGCCTGGTGGCCTGTGGCTGGTTCGGCATCAACACCTGGGTTGGCGGTTCGGCGATTTATGTGATCCTGAATGCGCTCACCGGCGGCATGTTCAAGGGCGCGCCCCTGCCCATACTGGGCATCGACATGGCGCAGACGGCAAGCTTCCTCGCCTTCTGGGCCATGCACATCTATTTCATCCGCAATGGCACCGAGAGCATTCGCTGGCTGGAAACCCTGGCGGCGCCTTTCCTGCTGGCCATGGGGCTGGCGCTGCTGGCCTGGGCCTATATCAAGGCTGGCGGCTTTGGACCGATGCTCTCCGCGCCGTCGCAATTCGCGCCGGGCGGTGCCAAGGAAGGCCAGTTCTGGGGCACCTTCTTCATCTCGCTGACCGCCATGGTGGGGTTTTGGGCGACCATGGCCCTCAACATTCCGGACTTCACCCGCTTCGCCAAGAGCGACCGTGACCAGATCATCGGCCAAGCGCTCGGCCTGCCCATTCCCATGGCGCTGTTCGCCTTCATCTCGGTGGCGGTGACCTCGGCCAGCGTGCAAATCTATGGCGAAGCCCTGTGGAATCCGGTTGATCTGGCCGGGCGCATGGGCGGCATTGGCGTCGTCTTCGCGCTGGCGGCCCTGGTGGTCGCCACCCTGACCACCAATCTGGCAGCCAATGTGGTTGCCCCGGCCTATGGCTTTTCCAATCTGGCGCCGTCGAAAATCTCGTTCCGCATGGGCGGTTACATCACCGCCGCCATCGGCATCGCCATTTTCCCCTGGAAGCTGGTCGAGGACGCAGGCGCCTACATCTTCACCTGGCTGGTCGGCTATTCGGCGCTTTTGGGCCCCATTGCCGGCATTCTGGTGGCCGACTATTACCTGGTGCGCAAGCAAAAGCTCAGCGTGCCCGACCTGTTCCGCCGCGATGGCATTTACGAAGCCCGGCATGGCTGGAACCTGGCCGGGCTGACAGCGCTGGTCATTGGCATTTTGCCCAGCCTGCCCGGCTTCCTGCACGAGGCCGGATTCGTGAAGTCCGTGCCCGGCATTTTCGATACGCTTTACGGCTATGCCTGGTTTGTCGGCTTTTTCGTGGCGGGCGCGGTCTATCTTCTGCTGGCGAAACCGCAGCAGGCTGCCTGATCCTATTAGTGGGACCTGACCCTAAATGGTCAATTCGCGGGCCGGGGCGCGCAGATTGTAGGACGAGCCCATGACCGCCCCATAGGCGCCGGCATTGGCAATGAGAATGACGTCGCCTTCCCGTGGCAGCGGCATCACCCGGTCGCGGCCCAGAAGGTCCGCCGACTCGCAGATCGGCCCGACAATCGAAACCGGTCTGTCCCCGCTGGCCTCCTGCGCATGGCGGCTGAGATTGACCATGTCGTGATGCGCGCCATAGAGCGCAGGCCGGATCAGCGAGTTCATGCCGGTTTCCACGCCTGCATAAAGACGCCCGGCCTTGTCTTTGGTCTGGGTGACGCTGGCCAGCAGCACCCCGGCTTCCGCGACCACGAAACGCCCCGGCTCCAGCCACACCTGCACGGCCGGATTGGCGCACTGGATATCCTCGAGCGCCGCATCAAGGGCCGCAAGGTCCAGTTGCGGCGCGCCGGACTGATCGGGCACGCCAAGACCGCCGCCAAGGTTAAGCACGCGCACATCGGGGAAATCCCGGGCCAGGTCCGCCATCATCAGGCCCAGTTCGCGCCAGTGCCCGGCATCCAGAATGCCGCTGCCCGCATGGGCATGCAGGCCGGTAATGCGCGCCCCCGCCGCTTGCGCCAATGCGCGGGCCCGGGCCAGGTCGTCAAGCGGAATGCCAAACTTGGCCTGGGCACCGGCGGTCTGCACATGGCGGTGATGGCCGCGCGACTGCCCCGGGTCGATGCGCAGCAAAACCTCCGCATCCGCAAACAGATCCGGCCAGTGCTGCAGCGGGTGCAGATTGTCCAGCGTCAGGTGCACGCCGCGCGCCAGGGCCGCCTCGTATTCATGGCGCGGGGCGAAATTGGGGGTGAACAACAACTGGCCGGGGGCCAGGCCGGGCACGCAGCGCGCGGCATGGTCCAGTTCCGCCAGGGAGACGCATTCCAGCCCCAGTCCGCACCCGGCCGCGGCCTTCAGGATGGCCGGGTGCGCATTGGCCTTCATGGCATAAAAGATGCGCCCGGCATGGTGCAGTTCCATCAGCGCCCCGGCCCGTGCGCGCACGGTGTCCAGGTCATAGACATAGGCCGCTTCCCCGCACGGCTTCAGCTTCAGCAAGGCCTCGCGCTTGTGCACCCACCAGGGCACGGGCGCGGGGCCCGACGGCGCGGCGGCGGCGCTTTCCTGCCAGGGCGGGCCGAACACCTTGTCGCCGGGTTCTGCCTCGACCATTTCATCGTGCAGGCGGCGGGCCAGTTTCAGGGCCTGGTCCTCATCGACCACGACGGTGAAATTGAGATCGTTGGCGGCCTGGCTGACCAGCCGCACCGGGTGCTCGCGAAACAGCGCCAGCGCCGGGGTCAGCTTGTGCAGGATGGCGCGGATGTTCCGCCCGACCAGGCTGACCGAGGCGCAATGGCGCAGCACGCTGACCCGGCACATGGGCGCCAGTTCCGCACACACCGCGTCCAGCGCCGCTGCATCACCGCCCTGGCCGGGATCGAGCGACACCGTGACACTGGCCTCCGAGGTGGAGACAAGATCAATGGACAGGCCGTTATTGGCGAAGGCGGCGAAGGCCCGGGCCAGGAAGCCCGCCTCGCCCCACATGCTGGTGGTGGTCATGGACACCAGCACCAGGCCGGTGCGCACGGCCACCGCCTTGACCCGGGCGCTGGTGTCGGCAGGGCTGGCACTGATGCGCGTGCCGGGGGCTTCGGGCTGCATGGTGCACAGCACCTGCACCGGGATTTTCGCCCGGCGCACCGGTGGCAGGGCGCGCGGGTGCATCACCTTGGCCCCC
Organism: Robiginitomaculum sp.; assembly: GCA_026993275.1. Lineage (GTDB taxonomy): Bacteria > Pseudomonadota > Alphaproteobacteria > Caulobacterales > Maricaulaceae > Robiginitomaculum_B. The sequence goes on from JALWUB010000161.1 coordinate 3,494, forward strand.
ATCAGTGCAATCTCGTGGGCCTCCTCATAGCTCAAGTCCTTGAGCAGACGCGCCGAGGCCGTCAGCCGCGGATCGGCGCTGAACATGCCGGGCACATCGGTCCAGATTTCCAGCCGCCGGGCGCGCAGCTTGGCCGCAAACAGGGCAGCCGACACATCCGAGCCGCCGCGGCCCAGCAATACCGTCTCGCCCTGTGCATTGGCGGCGATGAACCCTTGCGTCAGCGCGCCATCCCGGCCCAGAGCCGCCAGCTTCTGCCCCAGGGCCGCGTCCGCGCTTTCATCGCCCCGGGCCGACAGAAACGCCTGCGCCGCGCCGTCATGGGACTGGTCGAGGCTGCGCAGGCCGCTGCGGGCATCAAACAGGCCGATGTCCAGACCGGCGGCACGCAGGCGCGCCGCGCCCAGCGCAGTGGCCATGATTTCGCCTTGCGCCAGAATGCGTGCCCGCAGGCGCGGGCTGGCCTCGCCGGTCTTGCCAATGCCCTCCAGCCAGCCGGACAATTGCGCCAGGGCCGGAGCAATCAGCGCCGCGCCGTCCAGCCCCATGGCGCTGGCCAGCGCCTCGTGACGGCGGGCAATATCCTCCACAATGGCCCCGGCATTGCCCGTCAAGGCCGCGTCTATGGCCTGCTCCAGGCGGTTGGACACCTGGGAGAGCGCCGAATGCACCACCAGGGGGTGTTTGCCCGCCTCCCTGCAGCGGCGCACCAGCCGTTCAATGGTATCCCAGCTTTGCGGCGTGGACACACTGGTGCCGCCAAACTTCATCACCACCCAGGGTCTGTCCGGCGCTGATGCCATTGCCGTTATCCTTGTCTCTGCTTCGTCTTCTGGCTCCATGGCATATGCAGCAATGCGTGCAAACAGGCCTTGCCAGCTTCAATTGACTATCGTATTAACACGCTAATACAATAAGACAAGCGACCGGCATGAGCAAAACTGCAAAAGACAGCGCGGAAGCGCCCGTTTCCGGCCCCGGCCAGCCGATCAATGGCGCGGCCGATGCCCTGTGCGCAGCCTTTGCCAGCCTGCACACCCCGGACGAGTGGCGGCGGTTTCTGACCGACCTGTGCACGCCAGCGGAATTGCGGGCGCTGGCGGCGCGCTGGCAGGTGGCGCAATTGCTGGACGCGGGGCAATTGTCCTATCGCGAGATCAGCGAGCGCACCGGCGCCAGCACCACCACGGTGGGGCGGGTGGCGCGATTTCTGTTTGAAGAGCCGCACCAGGGCTACCGGCTGGCGCTGGACCGCCTGGCCAGAAAGGATACCGCCTCATGAAACCGCTTTTGCGCATCGCCGTGCAGAAAAAGGGCCGTCTGGCCGAGGGCAGCCTCGACCTGCTGGAACGCGCGGGCCTTGGCATCACCCCGGCGCCGGGGGCGCTGACCTGCCGGGCGCGCGGCCTGCCGGTGGAATTGCTGTTCGTGCGTGATGACGACATTGCCGCCCTGGTCATGCGCGGGGTGTGCGATCTCGGCATTGCCGGTGAGAACACCTTGCGCGAGGAGGCCCTGCAGGCCCCCGGCAGCACGCCCCTGCAAACCGTGCGGGCGCTCGGCTTTTCGCGCTGCACCCTCAAATTCGCCGCCCCGGCAAACGGGTCTGTCTGCAGCGTGCAGGACCTGCAGGACAAGCGCATTGCCACTTCCTACCCGGCGATCACGGCGGCGTTTCTGGAAGAAAACGGCGTGACCGCCCAGTGCGTCACGCTGCAGGGCGCGGTGGAGATTGCCCCGGCCCTGGGCATTGCCGACGCCATATGCGACCTGGTGTCCTCGGGGGCAACCCTGGCGGCCAACGGCCTGGAGGCCTTCGCCACGGTCATGCAGAGCCAGGCGGTGCTGGTGCGCAGCCCAAAGCCCTGGGACGAGGCAAAGGAGGCGCTGTTGGCGCGGCTGTTGCGGCGCATGGATGGGGTGATCGCCAGCCGGGCAACCAAATACATCATGCTCAATGCCCCGAAGGATGCCATTGACGAGATCACTGCCTTGCTGCCCGGCGCCGATGCGCCGACCCTGATGCCGCTGGCCGGGCGCAATGACCAGATGGCGGTGCATGCGGTATGCCGCGAAACCATTTTCTGGGACACGCTCGAAGCCCTTGAGGCGCGCGGCGCCCATGCCATCCTGGTGCTGCCCATTGAAAAGATGATGGGCTGAGCCATGCGCATTCTCGACTGGAACAGCCTGGGCGCAAGCGCCCGCGAAACGGCGCTGGCCCGCCCCCTGGCGGCGCAACAGGATGTGCGCGCAACGGTGCAGCAGATCATCGAGGACGTGCGCCATCGGGGCGATGCGGCCGTGGCGCAATACAGCCGCCGGTTTGATGGCGCCGCGCCGGATCCCCTGATTGCCAGCGCGGAAGACATGGAAGCCGCGTGGGCGTCACTGCCGGCCAGCGCTCGCGCCGCCATGTCCCGCGCCGCCGCCAATATCCAGCGCTTTCACGAGGCACAAGGCGTGCCCGGCATCCGCGTCGAGGTCGAGCCCGGGCTTGTCTGCAGCCGCCGCGCGGTGCCGCTGGATTGCGTCGGCCTTTATGTGCCGGGCGGCACGGCGCCATTGTTCTCGTCCCTGCTGATGGCGGCGATACCGGCCAGGCTCGCCGGGGTGCCGCGCATTGCCGTGGCCAGCCCGCCAGGAGCGGATGGCCGCGTGGCGCCAGTGGTGCTGGCAGCGGCCAGACTCGCCGGTGTGCAGGAGGTCTTTGCCATGGGCGGCGCCCAGGCCATCGCTGCCTTTGCCTTTGGCACCAAAAGCGTGCCCCGCGCCGCCAAGATTTTCGGCCCCGGCAATCAGTGGGTCGCCGAGGCCAAGGCGCAGGTGGCGCAAAGGCCTGGCGGGCCCGCCATCGACCTGCCGGCGGGACCCAGCGAGGTCATGGTGCTGGCCGACGACACGGCCAATGCGGCGCTGGTGGCCGCCGATCTGCTCAGCCAGGCCGAGCACGATCCGCAGGCGCAGGTCATTGCGCTGGCCACGAGCGCAGCCTGCGCCGGGGCCGTGCGCGCGCAGGTTCTGTCACAGCTTGAGGATTTGCCAAGAAAAACCATAGCGAATGAGGCCCTCAACAACGCCCGCCTGATCGTGGTGCCAGAGCGCGCGGCCATGCTGGACATCGTCAACCGCTACGCCCCGGAGCACCTGATCATCCAGATGCACGATGCGGAGGAGATGGCGCAGGGTGTGCGCCATGCCGGGTCGGTCTTTCTGGGGAGCAGCACGCCGGAAGCCCTGGGCGATTATGCCAGCGGCGCCAACCATGTGCTGCCCACCGGCGGCGCGGCGCGCTGTCATGGCGGGCTGGGGCTGGAAAGCTTCATGCATTTTGTCACCGAACAGCGGGCCAGCCCCGCGGCACTCAGGGCCATTGGCCCGGCGGTGATGCAACTGGCGCGCATGGAAGGGCTGGAAGCCCATGCCCGCGC
>JALWUB010000162.1 GCA_026993275.1 Robiginitomaculum sp.
GTCTTTGCCATGACCCGGGCGGAAACCATGAAACGCGCCGAAGCCCGGGCGCCCGCGGAATAACGCGTGAGAGCCTGAACTCAGCCTTCTATGACATTGGGGTGGGCGCTGTCGTCGCGCTCGCCGGATTGCGACAGGCCTTCGGGCGGATCATCCTTGCGCCGCCACGGGCCGCGATAGACCGGGTCCTGGCGGCGCCGGCGGTCCGGCCCGAAATAGGTCTTGGTGCGCACGAACTGGCGCGGCTTGTCGATGCAGGCGCGCAGTTTCTTGTACAGGTCCAGCGGCGTCACCGGCTTGACCATGAACTCGTTGGCGCCAGAACGGATCGCCTCCATCACCGTCTTGCGGTCGCCATGGGCGGTGACCATGATGATCTGGATATAGGGATTGGGGCTGTCATCGGCATTGCGGATCAGCTGGATGAATTCGCTGCCGTCCAGATCGCCGAGATTCTGGTCCACCAGGGCGATGTCGATGTGATTGTCCTTGATGATCTCGAAGGCTGTGGCGGCGTCGCGGGCCTCGCGAATGTCACGCAGGCCGAAGCCACGCATGATCTCGCGCAGGATCAGCGCCATATGCGAATTGTCCTCAAGGATGAGAATCGTGACCTTGTCGAGGCTTCCCATGGATCCATATTGCTCCCTGCACGCCGTGCGGCGCGGGTCTGGAAAATGTCTAGCGCAAGAACCTTAACCGATAGTCACCACCCTTGCGGGTGGTATTATATTGGTTTTCAGGCGTTTTGCGTGCGGGCCCGTGTAGACGCGAATGCCTATTGCCGCCGCCAGAACCAGGCGCTGGCCATGAGCCCCGGCCCGGCGCCGAGCGCGTCGGCCAGCAAGTCCAGCGCCGAACAGGTCCGGGCAATGGGCAGCAGACCCTGGGCCAGTTCGATGAGCGCGCCAAGCAGCAGCAGAGACAGAAAGGCCCGTATCAGCGGCCGTGTGCGGGTCAGCTGCCATCCCAGACCGAGCAGCAGGCCCAGCGCCAGATAGGCCAGAAAGTGCCCGACCTTGTCCGAGCCCTCAAACTCGCCCACCGCAATGGGCCGGGGCAGCAGCGACAGCACCACCACGGCCGCCGCCACCAGCCAGAACGCCGCCTTCACCTGGCGCTGGCAGCGGTTCAGAAGACGGGCGGCCCTGTGCATGGCGAACAGCCCGGATCAGGTGTCTGAGGGCAGAATGCCGGCCTGGCGCGCCCAGCCGGTATAACTGCCCTGGCGCCGCGCCTTCAGGCTGTCTTCGTCGGGCGCGTCAAACACCGGTTTGGGCGTAATGCCAGAGCCATCCAGCACCCGGTTCATGAAATTGAACAGCGCGCACACCAGCACCGCATCATGCAGCGCCTCTTCGGGCCATCCTGCAGCAAACACCGCATCGGCATCGGCCTGGACCATTTTCGACGGCGTCAGGGTCAGCTTGCGCACATAGTGCAAGATGGGCTTGAGCTTGCTGTCCACCGGGGCAGTGTCGATATCCTCCACCAGCGCGGTGATGGCGGCTTCCTCCAGCCCGAAGGCCATGGCCATGGTCTTGTGGGCGCCAAAGCAGAAATCGCAGGCATTGAGGCCAGACACCAGCGCCGCAATGGTTTCGCGCTCGGCAATGCTGAGCGGGCTGTCCGGATTGCGCAAGACCGCATCGTGAAAGGCGATCAGCGG
>JALWUB010000163.1 GCA_026993275.1 Robiginitomaculum sp.
GTCCAGGCCGATGTCACGGATCGGTTCAACATCAGCATTTCCGGCCGCTGGACCTCTGAGCGCAAATCCGTGGCCGTCCTGGATATCGTGCAATTGACCGGCGCCCCCGGCTTTTTCGCCGGCAAGCGGCGTTTCAAGAATTTCCAGCCCAAGCTGACCCTGACCTGGCACCCGGCCGACAACTGGATGCTCTATGCCAGCGCTGCCAAGGGCGAAAAGACCGGCGGCTTCAACGTCATCACCACATCGGGCCTGGTGGCGCCGGACGAGCGCACATACAACCCTGAAAAGGCCTATAATTACGAGTTGGGCACCAAGGGCACCTGGCTGGATGGCGCCCTGCAGATCGACGCCGATGTGTTCTATATCGACTGGAAGAACCAGATCGTCCGGGCCCTGGGCAAGAACTTCGCCACCTTGAACGCCAATGCCGGCAAGACCACCTCCAAGGGCTTTGAGCTGGACATGACGGCACATCTGAGTGACCGGATCACCTTTGAGGGCGGCCTGGCCTACACCGACTCGGCCTATGACAAATACACCTTTGGCACGCTGGCCGCGGTGGGCCTGAACCCGGTTCTGGACGGCACCCGCCTGCAATACGTCTCCAAATGGTCCGGCAATGCCGCCCTGAGCTTCGTGCAGCCCCTGGCCAATGGCAATGTGGATTGGCACACGCGCCTGGAGGTTGCCTATCAAAGCAATCAGAGCGCCGTGCAACCGGCCCTCGCCTATACCGGCGCGCGCACGCTCGGCAATATTCGCTCGGGGTTTTCGTGGGACCGGTATGACATCACCTTCTGGGGCAAGAACCTGTTCAAGGACAAGAGTGCTGCCAATGGCGTCTTTCTGCCCAATCCGGCGCGGCGCTCCGATGCGGTCCTGGGTCTTGTCGGCATTCAGCCGGTGGCGGGCTTCGAGGCCTTTGGCGCCCTTTCCCTGGCACCGGACCCGCGCACATGGGGCGTGACGGCCCGGGCGCAGTTCTAGCCCCCGGCAACTGGCCTTTTTCTCCGGGCCGGATATAAGGGGTGCAGGCTTTCCCTTTGGATCAAGGTGCTCATGACCGGACCGGCAAGACCCAACCTGCTGCAAAGACTGGCCGGGTGGCGGCTGTTCGTGGTGCTGCTGGTGCTCTATGGCATTACGGACTTTCTGCTGCTGCATGGCTTCGGTGCCATGCCCAAAACCGGCATGCCGCCGCTGGATCTGCTGCTGCATTACAGCCCGGAACAGGTGCAGGCCTATCTGGGCGGGCTGGGGCCGCAGGGGCGCGCCGCCGCCATCCGCGCCCACGCCACCCTCGACCTGGCCTATCCGCTGGTCTATTCATCCCTGTTCGCGGTAATGATCACCATGCTGACGCGGGCGCTTGGCCTGAATGGCCGGCCGTGGCGGCTGCTGGCGCTGGCGCCGTTTGCCATTCTGGCATTTGACCTGGCGGAAAATGCCGCAATCATCACCCTGGCGCTGCGCTATCCTGCGCCCATGACCGGTCTCGCCCATGCCGCCAGCCTGTTCACCACGCTGAAATGGGCCTTTGCGGCCCTGGTCATTGGCGCGTCCGTGCTGCTGGCCCTGGCCGCCCTGGCCAAGACTCTCAAGCGCAGGCTGAGCCATTAGCGCCTGGGCGCATAGGCGATGGCCTCGATCTCGATGAGCACGTC
>JALWUB010000164.1 GCA_026993275.1 Robiginitomaculum sp.
GGCATTCAATGGCGCAGCCGCGAAAGTGGATGTCCTGCTGGCGGAATGACAGGGGCGCGCCTGCGGCAATGGCGATCTGCTCGCGCACCAGATCCACGCCGGTGATCATTTCGGTGACCGGGTGCTCGACCTGCAGCCGGGTGTTCATTTCGATGAAGAAGAATTCGCCATTTTCGTACAGGAACTCGATGGTGCCGGCACCGAGATAACCGATCTTGGCAATGGCATCGCGCACGGTCTGCCCAATCTGCGCCCGCTGGCTGGCGTTCAGGGCCGGGGAGGGGGCTTCTTCGAGCACCTTCTGATTGCGCCGCTGCAAGGAGCAGTCGCGCTCGCCCAGATGCACCACATTGCCGTGGGAATCGGCGATGACCTGCACCTCGATATGGCGCGGGTTTTCCAGATAGCGCTCCAGATAGACCGTGCCGTCGCCAAACGCTGCCGCCGCTTCGGCCCGCGCCGTCTGCACCGCCTGCACCAGATCGTCCTGCGAGCGCGCCAGCTTCATGCCGCGCCCGCCGCCGCCGGATGCCGCCTTGACGAGCAGGGGAAAACCAATCTCCCGGGCCACCCGCACGGCCTCGTCCGGGTCGCTGATGGCGCCCTGCGAGCCAGGCACGACCGGTATGCCGGCCTGCGCCACGGCGGCCTTGGCGGTGATCTTGTCGCCCATCAGGCGGATGTGCTCGGGGCTTGGGCCAATAAAGGTCAGGCCATGGCTTTGCACGATTTCGGCAAAACGGGCGTTCTCCGACAAAAAGCCATATCCCGGATGCACCGCTTCGGCGCCGGTGATTTCCGCCGCGGCCATGATTGCCGGCACATTCAGATAGCTCTGCGCCGGCGCGGCCGGGCCGATGCAGACGCTTTCATCAGCCAGCAGGACATGCTTGGCGTCGCGGTCCGCGGTGGAGTGCACGGCCACGGTGGCAATGCCCATTTCATGGCAGGCGCGATGAATCCGCAGGGCCACCTCACCGCGATTGGCAATCAGGACCTTGTTGAAAAGCGGCCTCGACGCCATCGCCACTATCCAATCACCAGCAGGGTTTCGTCAAACTCGACCGGGGCGCCATCCTCGACCAGGATTTCAATGATCTTGCCGCTTCTGGGTGCCTGGATCGGGTTGAAGGTTTTCATGGCCTCGATCAGCAGCAGCGTGTCGCCTTCGGCAACACTGTCGCCGACCTGGACAAAGGGCGCCGCGCCAGGCTCCGGCGCCAGATAGACGGTGCCGACCATAGGCGATTGCACGGCGCCGGGATGGGCGGAAAAATCCACCGATTGCGCCGGCGCCGGGGTTTCCGGGGCCATGCTGCCCTGGGCAGCCTTGGTTTCCGCCGGGGCTTCGGGCGGCGGCGGCAGATGCGCCTGCACCATTTGCGTGGCCATCTGGCGGCTGACACGCAATTTCAGGTCTCCGCGCTCGACCTCGATTTCGCTCAGATCGGTATCGCGCAGAATATCGGCGAGTTCGCGGATCAGCGCCAGATCACCCTTGGCCAGGGTGCTGCGTCCGCCGGGCTTTGTGCCTGCTGCCATGATTGCTGTCCCGCTTGCTGTTGGCGTTGGGCTCAGGTTTTAGCGAGTGCCAGGGCCGCTGTCACGGCCATCTCGTAACCCATTGCACCAAAGCCGCAAATGCTGGCCGTGGCCACGGGGGCAATGTAATTGGTCCGCCTGAAGTTCTCGCGTGCTGCCGGGTTGGACAGATGCAGCTCGATCACCGGTCCGGGCACCAGGCGCAAGGCATCGTGCAGGGCAATGGAGGTGTGGGTATAGGCGCCGGCATTGAGGATCAGCGCACAGGCTTCCTGCGCGGCCTCCTGCACCCAGTCCACCAACGTGCCCTCGGCATTGCTCTGGCGGAAGACCAGCGTCCGCTTTGCCTCCCGGGCCAGGCTGGCGCAGTGCTTTTCGATGCCGTCCAGCGTCCTAGTGCCATAAATCTCCGGCTCGCGCTGGCCCAGCATGTTCAGATTGGGGCCGTTCAGGATGTATAGCGGCCGTGTCATGACGGCTCCTGCTGCGCCGCACGCCACTGCGGATAGCTGACCCATTCGCCATTGCGGCTGCAGTGCGGGCTGCACAGCTCCAGAAACAGTGGCGCAATCTCCTCTGGCGCGGGCAGGCTCATGGGGTCTTCGCCCGGCATGAATTGCTGGCGCATGGCCGTGCGCGCCGGGCCGGGATTGAGCAAATTGACCCGCAAGGGCAGTTTCTCCACCTCCTTGGCATAACAGCCCACCAGCGCATCCAGCGCCGCCTTGGAGGCGGTGTAAAGCGCAAAAAACGGCCGGTGGTGGCGGCTCACTCCAGAGGTGACAAAGACCGCGCGCCCGGCCGGGGCCGCGCGCAACAGCGGGTCCATGGCGCGGATCAGCCGCCAGTTTGCGGTCACATTGACAGCCATCACCTGGTCCCATGTCCTGGGGTCGATATGGGCCGTTGGCCCGACCATGCCCAATTGCCCGGCATTGCCGATGAGGATGTCCAGATGGCCCCAGCGCTCGGCGATGACGCCGCCAAGCCGGTCAATGCCCTCCATGTCCGTCAGGTCCGCCGGCACCAGAGAGGCCGAGCCCGGCGTTTGCGCGATCGCATCATCCAGCGCCTCGAGCGCGCCCTGGGTGCGCCCCAGCGCAATCACATGGGCGCCGCGTTCGGCCAAGGCCAGCGCAACCGCACGGCCAAGGCCGCGTGTCGCCCCGGTGACCAGCGCAATCTTGCCGGAAAAATCCTGTTGCGTCATGAGTCAGGCGACCTCGGACAAGAGCGACAATTGCCGGGGCGTCTTCATGCCCCGGCGCGCCTGATCGCGCAAGCCGGTGGGATAGTCGCCGGTGAAATAATGGTCGCTATAGGCCGGTGCGCGCGCATCGCGGCGCTCTGCCCCCATGGCCCAGTACAGCCCGTCAATGGAAAGAAAGCCAAGGCTGTCCACCTCCAGCATGCGTGTCATCTCTTCATGGCTGTGCCGGGCCGCCAGCAGGCGCCCGGTGTCTGGCATGTCAATGCCATAGAAATCGGCAAAGCGGATTGGCGGACTGGCCGAGCGCAGATGCACTTCGCGGGCGCCAGCCTCGCGCACCAGGCGCACGATCTTGCGCGATGTGGTGCCGCGCACAATCGAATCATCCACCAGCAAGACCCGCTTGCCCGCCAGCACGGCGCGGTTGGCGGCATGCTTGAGGCGCACGCCCATGTCGCGGATCGACTGGCTTGGCTGAATGAAGGTGCGGCCGACATAATGATTGCGGATAATGCCCAGTTCGAAGGGTAGGCCGGCACCCTGGGCAAAGCCGATGGCGGCGGGCACACCCGAATCAGGCACCGGCACCACCACATCCACATCCGCCGGGCATTCCTCGGCGAGCCGCAGGCCCATGCGCTTGCGCACCTCGTAAACGCTCTTGCCGTCAACGATCGAATCCGGGCGGGAGAAATAGACAAATTCGAAAATGCACGGGCGCGGCTGCACCGGCGCAAACGGGTGATGGCTTTCGACCTTGCCGTCGCTGATGACGACAATTTCGCCGGGGGCGATATTGCGCTCAAAGCGCGCCCCGACCATGTCCAGCGCGCACGTTTCCGACGCCAGCACCGGGGCGCCGTCAAGGCGGCCCATGACCAGCGGGCGGATGCCATGCGGATCACGCGCGCCGATCAGCTTCTTGTTGGTCAGTGCCACCAGCGCATAGGCGCCCTCGATCTGTTTCAGCGCGTCGATAAAACGGTGCACCAGGCGGGTGCGGCGCGAGCGCGCCACCAGTTGCAGCACCACTTCGGTGTCGGATGTGGACTGGAAAATGGCGCCGTCGCCGACCAGGGCCTCGCGCAAATGCAGGGCGTTGGTAAAATTGCCATTGTGGGCGACGGCAAGGCCGCCGGTCTTGAGGTCCGCGTAAAGCGGCTGCACATTGCGCAGCACCGGCGCGCCCTGGGTCGAGTAGCGCACATGGCCAATGGCGGCCTTGCCGGGCAGCCGGGCGCTGACATCCACACCGCCAAAATTGTCGCTGACCAGCCCCATATGGCGTTCCGAATGAAAGTGCGCGCCATCGCTGGCGGCAATGCCGCAGGCCTCCTGGCCGCGGTGCTGCAGGCCATGCAGGCCGAGCACGGTCAGCGCCGCCGCATCATCCGGGCCGAAAACGCCAAAAACGCCGCATTCCTCGCGCAGCTTGTCCTCGTAAGGGTCGATCAGCACGGACGGCCAGTTCTTACCTGCCAGCCCACTCATGGCCGGTCATCCTTGCCGGTGCCGCCCTTGTGCTTTTCCTTGCCGGCATCCTGCGTGGTGGTCGAGATCAGCTGGTCAAGGCTCTGGCGCTCGGTGCGCGCATAGCCCTGGTCCGTGTCTGCGGTCTTGCGCGCCGCGCCGCCTGGTGCAGGCACGGGGTCCGCCGAAGCCTGCACGGGTGCGGCATTGACCGGCGCCGTGTCCGGGGCGAGGGATTGCAGCGCCCGCGCAGTGGCGTTGATGGCCGGATAGAGCCGCGCATTGACCAGCCAGCCCGGCATGCTGTTTTTCGGGGTGAGCTGGTTGAACAGGATCAGTGCCAGGCCGAGCAGCGCCATGCCGCGCACAACGCCAAAGGCAAACCCGGCGCTGCGGTCAAGCGCGCCAATATTGGAGCGGCCGCCAAGCCGCTGGGTGAGATGATGCGTGACCAGGGTCACGGCCATGTAGACAAGGATGAAAATGGCCCCGATGGTGATGGCATCGGCGGCCCATCCCGGCGTGACCAGCGCGCGCATGGGAACCCGGAACACCGGATAGGAAAATATTGTCGCCAGGGCAGCCAGCACAAAGGCGGCCACGGAGAGGGTTTCGCGGATAAAGCCGCGGCTCAGCGCCAGCAGCCCGGACAGGAACAGAAGCCCCAGCGCAAAGGCATCAAAGGCGGTCACTGCACTGCCGTCCACAGCCTCACTCCCGATCCGTGATGGACTCTTTGTGTTCAATCAACGCGGCCAGGTCATTCAATATGGCGATTTTCGCAATGGCGCAATCAGAATTGTCTTCCTCCGCGCCCGCGTTTTGCCGTGCCGGGGCGATGGCGCGGGTAAAGCCCAGCTTGCCCGCTTCCTTCAGCCGCGCCCCCATGCGGGCGACAGGGCGGATGTCCCCCGACAGGGCGATTTCGCCAAACACCACGGTTTTGGGCGGCAGCGGCGTGTCCAGCATGGACGACACCAGCGCCGCGGCCACGGCCAGGTCTGCCGCCGGTTCGCTGATTTTCAGGCCGCCGGCGACATTCAGATAGACATCGCGGCCGCCAAAGCCGAGCCCGCAGCGGGTTTCCAGCACCGCCAGCACCATGGCCAGGCGGCTGCTGTCCCAGCCGACAACGGCGCGCCGCGGCGTGCCAAAGGCGGCGGGCGCGACCAGCGCCTGGATTTCGGTCAGCACCGGCCGGGTGCCTTCCAGGCCGGCAAAGACCGCGGCGCCGCTGGCGCCGTCCCCGCCGCGGCCATCGAGAAACAGCGCCGACGGGTTGGCGACCTCGGCAAGGCCAGTGCCGGACATTTCGAACACGCCGATTTCGTCGGTCGGCCCATAGCGGTTCTTGACGGCGCGCAAGATGCGGAACTGGTGGCCGCGCTCGCCCTCGAAATACAGCACCGAATCGACCATGTGCTCGACCACGCGGGGGCCGGCAATCTGCCCGTCCTTGGTGACATGGCCGATCAGCGCCACGGCGCAATTGCGCTTCTTGGCAAAACGGGTCAGCGCCTGGGCGCAGGCGCGCACCTGCGCCACCGTGCCCGGCGCGGCGGCGAGCGCATCGCTCCACAGGGTCTGGATGGAATCGATCACCACGAAATCGGGCCGCGCCGCGTTCAGGGCGTCGAGAATGGGCCCCAGGGCGGTTTCCGCAGCCAGCTGCACCGGTGCACCGGCCAGACCAAGGCGCTGCGCCCGGGCGCGCACCTGGGCAATGGCCTCCTCGCCCGACACATAGGCCACCGACCGGCCCTCGCGCGCCAGCGCCGCCGCGCCCTGCAACAGCAAGGTGGACTTGCCAATGCCCGGATCGCCGCCAATCAGCAGCACCGAGCCCGGCACGATGCCGCCGCCGCAGACCCGGTCGAACTCGGCAATGCCGCTTTGCAGCCGGGGCAGGGGCGCATCCTGCGCCTGCAGGTCATGAAAGGCGATGCCGCGGCCAGGCCGCTTGCGCCGGGCGGGGCGCGCCGCCGCCGGGCCATGCTCGGCGATTTCCTCGACCAGCGTGTTCCACTCGCCGCAATCTGCGCATTTACCGGACCATTTGCCATGCACCGCACCGCAGGACTGACAGACAAAATGGCTCATCAGTTTGGTCATGCCGACTCAATCCCTTGGTGTTCATGAATTGTTCTAGAGCAGGCAACGCGCTCTGGCAAGGCCCGGGGCCAGGGCGCGCGCTCAGTCGCGGGCGCGCTGGCCGAACAGCACCGCCTTGGCCTTGCGGGTTTCCTCGGAATCCTTGGCCAGGTCGCCGCGCAATTCCTGGCCCAGTTCGAAACCGCGCTGCACCGCCGGGCGGGCGCCGACGCGCTCGAACCAGGCCTTGAGATTGGGAAATTCGTTCAGGTCCTGGCCCTGGCGCTCATAGGGCAGGATCCAGCCCCAGCAGGCCATGTCGGCAATGGAATAGTCGTCGGCGATATAGTCGCGGCCCTCGAGGCGCTTGTTGAGCACACCATAGAGCCGGTGCACCTCATTGGTATAGCGCTCGATGGCATAGGGGATCTTTTCATCGCAATACTGGCGGAAATGGTGCGCCTGGCCGGCCATGGGGCCGAGCCCGCCCATCTGCCACATCAGCCATTCCTCGACGGCGACGCGCTTGCGCTCGTCATCGCGCGGATAGAACTTGCCGCTCT
>JALWUB010000165.1 GCA_026993275.1 Robiginitomaculum sp.
GATCACCCTTGACGAACAGGAGTGGGAAACGGTGGAGATCCCGCCTGTGGCCCAGGATCCGCTGAAGTTCCGCGATGACAAGAAATACACCGACCGGCTGAAGGCGGCGCGCGCCAAGACCGGCAATGCGGACGCCATGAGCATTGCCGTTGGCCATATTGGCGGCCAGCAGGCGGTGGTGCTGGTGCAGGACTTTGCCTTCATGGGCGGCTCGCTGGGCATGGCCGCGGGCGAGGGGTTCATCACCGCCGCCGAAACCGCATTGCAGCGCAAGCTGCCGCTGGTTGCCTTTGTCGCCTCTGGCGGGGCGCGCATGCAGGAAGGCGCACTGTCGCTCATGCAGATGCCGCGCACCACCTTGCTGGTCAATGACCTGAATGCCGCGCGCCTGCCCTATATCGTGGTGCTGACCGACCCGACATCGGGCGGCGTCACCGCTTCCTACGCCATGCTGGGGGACATCCACATTGCCGAGCCGCGGGCGCTGATCTGTTTTTCCGGGCCGCGGGTGATCGAGCAGACCATCCGCGAAAAACTGCCCGAAGGGGCGCAGCGCTCGGAATATCTGCTGGAAAAGGGCATGGTCGATGCGGTGGTGGACCGGCGCGAACTGAAACCCTATCTGGCCCGCATACTGGGCTTACTGCGCAAGGCCAAAGCGGCTTGAGCACGGATCCCGGCGCCCGCATCGAGCGCGCCCTTGCCCGTTTTGAGCGCCTGCACCCGGCCAGGATCGCGCTGGGTCTTGCGCGCGTGAACGCCCTGCTCGCCAGGCTGGGCCATCCGCAGCGGCACCTGCCGCCGGTCATCCATGTCGCCGGAACCAATGGCAAGGGCTCGGTGATTGCCATGCTGGGCGCCATGGCCGCGGCCCAGGGCTTGCGCGCCCATGTCCACACCAGCCCGCATCTGCACCGGCTCAACGAACGCTATGTGCTGGGCGGCGCCGGGCCGATGGACGAGGCGGTGCTGGCCGATGTGCTCGAAGAGGTGGAGGCGGCCAATGCCGGTGCGCCTGCGACGCAATACGAACTGCTGACCGCGGCCATGTTTCTCGCCTTTGCCCGCTTTCCGGCAGACCTGGCGCTGATCGAGGTCGGCCTTGGCGGCGCGTTTGATGCCACCAATGTGCTGCAAGACCCGGCCTTGTGCCTGATTACCCCGATTGCCCATGACCATGCGGACTATCTGGGCAATGATCTGGCAGATATTGCCCGCGCCAAGGCCGGGATCATCAAGCCCGGCACGCCTGTCATCAGCGCCCGCCAGGAGGATGCGGCGCGCGCGGTGCTGGAGCGGGCGGCGCACCGCGCACATGCGCCGCTCAGCTTCGCGGGGGAGGATTTTCAGGCGCGCCGTGAAGTGGGCCGCCTGGTCTATGAGACGGAACGGCTCCTGCTGGACCTGCCCGTGCCGCGCCTTGGGGGCGGACACCAGCTGGCCAATGCCGGTCTTGCCATTGCTGCCGCGCTTGCGCTGGGCTGGACCCGCGGCGCCATTGCCGCCGGGCTGGAGCGCGTGCGCTGGCCGGGACGGCTTGAGGTCTTGTGCCGGGGCAGGCTGGCCGCCAGGGCCTGTGCCGCATGGGGGTTGTGGGCGCCGTCCACGATGATTTGCGCGCCTGACTCCGCCGCCTTTTGCGCCAGCCTGCGCGC
>JALWUB010000166.1 GCA_026993275.1 Robiginitomaculum sp.
CGCTGGAGCGATGTGCGTGCGGCGCTGGCGCGCAAGACGGAGGCGGGCGGCCGTGCCGTGCCGCGCTTTGCCGCGCCGCACGGCGCCCTGCGCCTGCATTTTGCCGATGGCCGCCTGGATGATGCGCCAGCCCTGCCCGATGGCCTGCGCCTGCGCATGGAGGACGCCCCGGCCAATGCCGGCTTGCTGCACATGGCCGATCTGGCCAGCGCGCTGGCGCCTGTGGGCCATGTCTTGCGCATTGACGCCGCGCCGCAGCAGGTGCTGCACCTGGATTTCACCGGCGCAGGCCATGCGCGGCTGGATGTGCAGCTGGCGGCGGGGGTCCGCGCGGTCATCGTCGAGGATCACCAGGCGCCTGGCGGCTTTGCCAATGCGGCGCTGACCTATGATCTGGGCGAAGGCGCGGCGCTGACGCGGCTGGTGCGCCAGGCTGGCGGCGCCGGGGCGGTGCATGTGGTGTCGGCCAATATCCGCCTGGAACGGACGGCGCGCCTGTGCCAGTTCAGCCTGGGTTTCGGCGCCCGGCTGGCGCGGCTGGACACCCGGCTGGACCATGGCGGCCCGGACAGCTTCGCGCGGCTGAACGGCGCATACCTGCTCGGCGGGGAACGCCATGGCGACCAGACCTATTATGCCGATCACGCGCACCCGGATTGCAAGACGGCGCAATTGGTGCGCGGCGCCGTGGCGGACAGCGCGCACGCCGTGTTTCAGGGCAAGTTCTATGTCGCCCGCGGCAGCCAGCACACGGATGCGCAAATGGCCCATGACGCGGTGCTGTTGCACGACGGCGCCAGTGTGAACGCCAAGCCGGAGCTTGAAATCTATGCCGACGATGTCATCTGCACCCATGGCAATACCTGCGGCGCACTGGACGAGTCGGCGCTCTTCTACATGCGCCAGCGCGGCCTGGACGACACCCGGGCGCGGGCCTTGCTGGTCCGCGGTTTCATTGGCGCCGCCTTTGATGATCTGGGCGATGAGGCCTTGCATGCGCTGATGATGACGCCGGTGGAAAGCTGGCTGGAGGACACCCTGTGAGCGCTGCCTTCCTGCAATACCCGGCCAGCTTTGATGCCGATGTGCTGCGCGCGGAATTTCCCGTTTTTGCCCGCAAGGTCAACGGCTTTCCCCTGACCTATCTGGACAGCGCCGCCTCGGCGCAAAAGCCTGCCTGCGTCATAGATGCCCTGTCCGGCCAGATGCGTAACGCCTATGCCAATGTCCATCGCGGCCTGCACACCATGGCCAATGAGGCAACAGAGGCCTTTGAAGAGGCGCGCAAGACCGTGGCCGGGTTTCTGAACGCCGCCGATGCAAGGGAGATCGTCTTCACCCCGGGCGCGACCGCAGCGATCAATCTGGTGGCGTCTTCCTTTGGCGCCGGGCTGAAGGCCGGCGACGAGATCATTCTCAGCGAGATGGAGCATCATTCCAACATCGTGCCCTGGCATTTCCTGCGCGAGCGCAAGGGCGTGGTGCTCAAATGGATTGGTGTCAGCGACGAGGGCGTGCTCGACCTTGAGGCCTATCAGCAGGCCTTTGGCCCGCGCACCGCCCTGGTGGCGCTGACGCACATGTCCAATGTGCTGGGCACCATCACCCCGGCGAAACAGCTGGTGCGCATCGCCCATGCGGCCAATGTGC